>JAFGKK010000090.1 GCA_016928575.1 Anaerolineales bacterium | reverse complement strand
CTGGATGCCGGCTAAGTGCACCCCCGGCAAAGAACACGCCGAGGGCGGGCGCCGGCATGACGTGCTTTGTGAACGCCGTCACCCCCGAGTGTTTTTATCGGGGGTCCAGGGCATGCGCTACGGGAACCGCTCCGCCGGTTCCTGGATGCCGGCTAAGAACGCCCCCGGCCAAGAACACACCGAGGGCGGGCGCCGGCATGACGATCTTGTGGACTGCCGTCATTCCCCGATAGTCAGCTTCACTTCGACCGTCCCGCCCGCCGTGACCGGCAGCGGGACGACGTTGCCTTCCAGTTTCTTCCCGTCCGCCTCGAGCGAAATCCGGCTGCCTTTGCCGGCCCGCTTGGCTTCGATCTGATACGTGCTTCCGCGGAACACGCGCCGGACGGAGAAGCCCGTCCAAGTTTGCGGGATCACGGGCGCGATCCGCAGGCCGCGGAAGGTCGGCCGGATGCCGAGGATCCACTGCGTTGCGGCGACGTAAGTATAGGAAGCCGTCCCGGTCAGCCAGGAGGTCCGGCCGCGGCCGTAATGTTTGTGCTCCGGGGCGGCGATGTTCTGGCAATAGACGTAGGGTTCGGTGCCCAGCACGTCGACATCCTTGCGCGCTAAGGGCAGGATTTGACGGTAGTATTGCCAGGCGCGGTCGCCCCAGCCGAGCTTGGCGGCGGCGATGATCGCCCAGGTGTTGGCGTGGTTGAAGATGCCTCCGTTCTCCTTGACCCCGGGCGGGTAGGTGGTGGTCCCGCCGATCCGCACCTGCGCGCCGTCGTACGGCGGCCACATCACCCGCAGCCCGTAGGGCGTGTTGAGTTTTTGGTGCGCGCTCTCCATCGCCGTCGCCTGCCGGTCCGGAGCGCCGATCTCCCCGATCACCGCCCAGGTTTGCGGGTTTAATCCGATTTTGTGCTTCTCCTCGGCCGCTGCGCCCACCGGCAAGCCCCGATCGTCGTAAGCGCGGACGTACCATTCCCCGTCCCAGCAATGCTGGCGCACGGCTTTGGCCATCTCCCGCTGGAGCCGCTCGAAGCGGTCCGCGTCCGTTTCCTTTCCCAGATGCCGGCCAAGGTCGGCCAGGTCGAGCATCGCCCGGCAGAACAGCCCGGCGGCGAAGACGCTCTCCGCCTTGCCGCTGCCGTGGTCGAGGTTCATCGTGTCGTCCCAATCGGCGAATCCGAGCCGCGGCAGGCGGTGCGGGCCGCGGTTGCGCAGCGTGAAATCCGCCGCCCGCAGCATGTGCTCCCAGACCGCGTCCGCGCCGCCGTCGTAGTAGGAAATCTTCTCCCGCAGGTAGCCGAAGTCGCCCGTCTCGCGCAGGTAGGCGCAGGTGGCGACGATCAACCACAGGTGGTCGTCGGAGAACCATTGCGGCCTCTCCGGATACTCCGCCGCCAACCCGGGGCCGCCCTCGCCGGTGAGCGGAAAAACCTGGTGCCAGGCGTGCCCGTCGCGGAATTGCAGTTTCCAGATCATCGTCAGCATCGAGCGCGCCTGCCGCGGCAGATTGTGGACCACGCCGAGCGTGTCCTGGGCCGTGTCGCGGGTCCCCAGCCCGCGCCCAAGGCCCGTGTCGTAAGCCGAGACGAAGCGCGACCAGTAGAGGTTGGCCCGGCATTGAATCGGGTTCCAGACGTTGAGCATCGCGTTTGCCTCGGGGTCGGGCGTTGCCGCCGTGAAGGAGGATAGGTAGGCATCCCAATCGGCGCGCAAAGCCGCAAAGGCGACCTGCACTTGGTTCGGATCTCTGAACCGCTTGAACTGGGCGGGTATCCGTTCCGGCGCATCGGTCACGCCGAGCATATAGACGAGTGTTTTCTCCTCGCCCGGCTTAAGGGTGATGAGGTGGGATAGCGAGCCGATGTTGTTGCCGCGCGGCGCCAGCGAGTTACCGGGGCGGCCCCGTTCCACGGTCTGCGGATTCGAAAGGCTGCGCATCCGGCCGACGAATTCCTCGCGGTCGGTGTCGAAGCCGGAGGCGCGGGGCGCACTCGCCGCCCAGGTGGCGGTCGGACGGAATTTGGTCCGCGCCGTGAGGATTCCCCGCGAGTGTTCGGAGAAAAAAATCTGCTGGCCCCAGTCGATGTTCTGCTGGTCGGTGACAGCATCCCAGAGGGAATATTCGGCGTAGGAAAAAGTCCGCAGAGTGCGTTTGCGTTTGGTCGTGTTGCGCAGGGCGAGCACCCAGAGTTCGCAGGGGCACGCTTCCTCCGGCGGGGCGGGCGGGACGAAGTATAGGATGCTCGCGGCAATGCCCTTGCAGGAGGAGGAAATCCGCGTGTAGCCGGCCCCGTGGCGGCACTCGTAAGAGGCGTACTTGCGGTTGGGGACGGGCTGGACCGTCGGACTCCAGAATTCGCCGTCCTGCATGTCGCGGATATAAAGATAGCGTCCGGGCTGATCGGCCGGGACGGCGTTGTAGCGGTAGCGGGTGACGCGCCGATTGCGCGGATCGCGGTCGAAGGAGAAGCCGCCGGCGGTGTTCGAAATAATCCCGCCGTAGCGCCCCTCGCCCAGGTAGTTGATCCACGGGGTGGGGGTATCCGGCCGGGTGACGACGTACTCGCGGTTTTTTGAGTCGAAATACCCGTAAGGATTGCGCAGGATGTTCGATTGCTTTTTTCCCTTCATATGCAAATGCTCTCCTCAATGGGGAATCATCGGCATTTTGTATCTCCTCAGCCCCCCGTCCCTGCCCTTTCCTCACCCCCAACCCCACAACCCCTTCCCCCTCTCCTGACTTATGCCAGG
>JAFGKK010000089.1 GCA_016928575.1 Anaerolineales bacterium | reverse complement strand
GGAATCACTCTGGCGTGAATTCCGGTGTGATCGTCACCCCCGAGCGGGTTTATCGGGGGCCCAGGGTCTTTGAATACGGTCTGAGGGAAAGCCGCTGGATGCCCGCTAAGTACCCGCGGGCATGACGAACGGATGAACTGGATACCCGCTGCGATCACCCCGCTTCGCAAGCGTGGCGCTTCGTAAACCGAAGCGCCACGCTCCCGCGGGGCAGGCGCGGGAATGACGCACCTACAAAAGGATGGCCAATGCTTGTCACCCTGAAAATCCAACGCTTCGATCCGGAACGGACTCCCTCCTCTTGGTGGTCCGTCTTCCGCCTGGAGGCCGAACCCTCCGACCGCGTGCTGGACCTGCTGATTCGCGTCAAGGATGAGATGGACGGCACGCTCACCTTCCGCCGCTCATGCGCCCACGGGATTTGCGGTTCGTGCGCGATGCGGGTCAACGGCGCCAACCGTTTGGCCTGCAAAACCCTGGTTCGCGATCAGGGGCGCAACATCACCGTGGAACCTCTTCTCGGGCTGCAGGTGGAGAAGGACCTAGTGGTGGATATGGAGCCGTTCTTCGCCGCCTACCGCAAGGTGAAGCCCTATCTGATCAACGACGAACCGCTTCCCGCCGACGGGCGCGAACGGCGGCAAAGCCCGGCCGAGCGGATGCGGATCGACGACACGACCAAGTGCATCCTGTGCGGGGCTTGCACCACCGCCTGCCCGGTCTTCTGGGCCGACGGGGAATACATCGGCCCGGCGGCCTTCGTGGCGGCGCACCGCTTCCTGTTCGATTCGCGCGACCGCGGCGCCGCGGAACACACGGCGGCGCTCCAGGGCGTGGATGGGATCTGGCGCTGCCGGACGATCTTCCAATGCACGGTCGCCTGCCCGCGCGAAATCAAGGTCACCAAGGCCATCGCCGAGGTGAAAGGCAAGCTGGTCCGTGAGGCCGTCCGCTGACCGCGCCCCCCAATTCGTCATGCCGGCGTGTGCTTCACCGGCAGTCAGGGTCGGACGCGGTTAATCTCGGCGCCGTTGCCCGGATTCCCGGTTGCGGATCACTCTCTTCGGATGGATTTACCCCCCCGGCCAATTGCGATGCGAGGGACCCCGGCTCCAGATCGCGGACTACCGCAAACACCACCCCGCGGTAATCCCGCGCCGAGTCGCCGAACGGACGAAAACCGGCCTTCCCGTTCCCGTCAACCAGGACCAAGTCGCCGGGCCGGGCTTTGGTCCGGATGCAAACGATCCGGTCGCCGGCTCTCAAACGCATCTCTGGCGAATTTTCCTCCGCTTTGACCCAGAACGCCAGGGCGCCCGGAAAAAAATCACCCGCCAAGACACGTGCCGATTCCAATCCGATATCCATGGATGCCTCCTTTTAACGGACCGGGATCCAGCCCAATTCTTGAATTCGATTTTGTCCTTCGGCCCCAAGGACAAAATCAATAAACGCCTGTGCCAACGGCTGGGACAGAGGTCCGGTTAATAGGAACAGCGGGCGGATCAGCGGATAGGATCCATCTTTTGCACTGGCCGGATTCGGAACAACTCCCCCAATCGCAAGCGCCTTGACCGCAGGATCCAAATTCCCGAAGCCGACATAACCAACGGCACCCGGCTCCCCGGCAACCCGGGCCGCCATATCCCCGGCCGTCACAGCCGTCACCAGGTTGGGAGCGGAAGCCTCCTGCTTTTCAAGCACCAATTCATCGAAGGCACCCCGCGACCCCGAACTTGTCTCCCGTTGGACGGGCAAAATCGGCATGTCCGCTCCCCCCAATTCCCTCCAATTGGTGATCCGCCCCAGGTAGCAATCCCGCAATTGCTCCAGCGTCAACCCGGAAACCGGATTATCCGGGTGGACGATGATGGCCAGAACGTCGATTGCGATTTTTTGCAGGATGATTCCGGAAGCCTCCTCCGGGCTTAGATTCCGCGAGGCCATTCCGATGTCGGCGGTCCCGTCGTGCACCGCCTGAATCCCCACCGCCGATCCGCCGGCGGCGATTTCCATGGTGACATGAGGATGCATAGCTCGGAAGTCGTCCGCCAACTGCGAAACCAACGGCTGCACCGTCGTGGAGCCGGCAAACGTCAGCCGTCCGGCGAGCGGGTCCTCGGTCGGCGCGGGGGAGACCGTCGCCGGCCGACAGCTTGCAACGGAAAACATCAGCAAGGGCAACAACAGCGTTTTGTTCATGGTTTCCTCCGGGGTTCAGGCCGGTACGGCCTCGAACCGTTCCAAAATTTTCGTCCGGGGCGTTTCCACCCATTGCAAAAACAGTCTCACGATTTCCGGATCGAATTGTCTTCCAGCCTGCGAACGGATGTACTCCAGCGCCCGCGCCCGGGGCCACGCCGCACGGTAACTCCGGTTGCTGTTTAGCGCGTCCCAGGTATCCACAATGCCGAAGATTCTCGCGGCGAGGGGAATTTGTGTTCGGATGAGACCCCGCGGATATCCCGAGCCGTCCCAGCGTTCATGATGGGCGTAGGGAATATCCAACGCCTTGTGGAGAAAGGGGATCTCCCGCAACATGACAAACGCGTAGATCGGGTGTAGGCGCATCGTTTTCCATTCGTCATCCGACAGCGGGCCCGGTTTGTGCAGGATGCTGTCCGGGATCGCCATTTTTCCGACGTCATGCAGCAAGGCTCCCCGGCGATATTCGATTAGGTCCGAGTCCGGAACCTTCATCATTCGCGCCAACACAACCACGTCCGCGGCGACGCGCTCGGTGTGCTTTTGGGTGTCGTGGTCGCGCAATTCCAAAGCGCTCGACCAGCCCCGGAGAGCGGAATCGTAGGCGGCATTAAGTTGCCGGTTCGCTTCCTGCAGATCCTCGAAGGTAACGGCCAAGCAACGGTTGGATTCCTTAAGGTCGCGGTTGACGAGGCTCAATTGCCGGTTGGCCTCCTGTAAATCGCGGACCAATCCGCCGTAAATTCCTTGTAATTCCGCCGACATATGGGTGAACGCATCGGCCAGCTGGCCGATCTCATCATGGACGCCGATGGGGATCAGATGGTCGACTTCGCCGAGCAAAGGCAAACCGGATTGCGCTTTGGAAAAATCCGCCTGCGCCAACAACCGGGCCGCCTCCGCCAAACGGCGCACCGGCCGGATGATGGAACGCAGCACGAACGCCAAGAGCAGGCTGAGCAGGATGGCGGTGGCCGCGGTTCCGGCAAGGATCAAGTCGCGACCCGTATTCGCGATCCGGGCGAATTGGGATATCTGCCGGGCCTGTTGCAGGATAAAAGTCCGCGCGCCGATTGTCACCGGCGTTCGAAAAATGAATTCGCCGCTGGAGAACCGGGAGGAATTATCCGGCGTGGAGTCCGCCTTCAAGAAAAGGGTGTCCCGCAGACCAAGCGTGAAGGCGATCCTCTCCAATTCCGATGCGAGATCAATGCCAACCACGACCGCCCCGCCGCCCTGGATATCCTCGCGGACCAAATACAACAGGCGGCCATCCACTTCGAAAATACCGGATCCCGCCATCGGCAATAGACCGATAACGGAGGAAATCTTGTAAAGGCTGGCTTGGACCAAATTGGTCCGCGGATTCCCGTTTGCCGTGTAGATCTGTATCAGATCGAGTTCGAATCGGTCGCGGATTACCACCGCGCGGCTGTTCACGACGGGAAGCGAATCCGCCGTATCCATCGCCAGGGCTGATGTCATGATCGGATCGTTCGCCAACATGCGCGCCGCCGTATCACCGAACCCCAGCTTTTCGCGCAGACTGGCGACGACCTTTTGATTGTCCGACTGGACCTCGCCTTCCAGCAAGGTCCGGGAGATGGAAATTATCCCGAAGTTATAAACCAACCCCGTCGTCAGCATGGACAGCAGCATGCATCCGACGACCGGGACAAGGACTTTCATAAAAATTCCCGTATTGCGGTAGGCGAATCCGGCCTTGCTTGCCAGCCGCCCGGCCGAAGAGGCATGGAACGCTTTAATTAACCGTTTGATTTTTCCCTCCGAGAAATTTTCCTAACATAGTGTTGAAAAAACCGGTCGCGTAGCCCGCGTTTTGTGCGGGCGTATCGAGACCGCGATATTTCCGGCGGTTTCGATACGCCCCGATGCTTCATCGGGGCTGCTCAACCACCTGCGACACCTTTTTTCAACATCCTGCTAAATGGATTCCACGACCCGCGCCGAACGGGATTCCATCGTGGGTTTTGACGGTTAAAATTTATCGGAAGCGGGTAAAATGCCGGTTAATGGGGATTTATCGTTTGGTTAATGTCCGGTAAATGGATTAATGACGGGAATTCCAATTGAGGGTTTTTATTACTTCTTCTTTGCGGCGTATCGCTTCCTGTTCGATTCGCGCGACCGCGGAGCCGCGGAACACACGGCGGCGCCTCAGGGCGCGGATGGCATCTGGCGCTGCCGGACGATCTTCCAATGTACGGTCGCCTGCCCGCGCGAGATCAAGGTCACCAAGGCCGTCGTCGAGTTGAAGGGCAAGCTGATCCGTGAGGCCGTCGGCTGACCACGCCCCCCAATTCGTCGTGCCGGCGTGTGCTTCACCGGCGTTCAGGGTCGGACGCGATTAATCCCGGCGTCAATCCCCGGGCTCCCGGTTGCGAAGTACTCTCTTCGATCAACTGCCCAAGCCATATCGCCTTCCCCATGGTGACGCCGTCCGGATTGTGGAAGGGTTCTTCGAGCCCATTTCTTGTGTTTCCGGTTTTCGTTCGTCACCCCGGCGCCCGCGCCCGCTCGCGAATTCTTTGCATCGGAAGATTACTGTGCTCATCGCTCGGGAGGCAGGCCCTCGCGCAGCGGATGTGACTGCGGCCTGCATGACGATCACTCCGCCCTTGCGGGGCTTCACGGTTGCGGGGATTGGTGCCAATACTGCGGCTTGCGCAGTTCCTCCGCGTAAAAAGGGCGGATGGGCGAATCCTGGAGCATGACGTTCTGCCAATCCGGGGCGGTCGTCGTCTGGCGGAAATCCTCGTTGGAATAGCAAAACCCCTTGATGTTGGGATCCGCGTTGATCAGCGCGAAGAAAGGCGCGAACCAGGAATCCCAGACGGCAGCGTCGGCGACTCCCTGGGTCGACGGCCCCGATTCGGGGATGAAGACCGGCTTGCCGCGGGCGGCGGCGTCCGCCAGGAAGCGCAGCAGCTCGGCGTTGGCCGCGGGGTCGAGGAAATGGAGCGAGAAGATGTCGACGCTCCACCAATCGACCACGTCGTCCCCGGGGTACCAATCCAAATACGGGAATTCCCGCGCTTGCGGCATATAGTTCCACATAAAGACGGCGTTGGTCACCCCCTCCCGGCGGAACAAGCTGACGATGCGTCGGAAGGATTCGGCGAAATGCCGGATGTGGTACCCGCTCCAGGAGCCGTTGAATTCGGGCGCCGGACGGACGAACACCGGCCGGTCGAATCCGCGCACCAGCGCGGCCAATTTTACAAGCGCGTCGTCGTAGTCGCCGCGGGCCACTTCCCGTTCCAGGCCGGTGATGGTCCTGCCCTCCGAACTGGTGTACAGGATGGTCAGGAGCGGAATTTCGCGCGGGTAACGGTTGAAATCGTCCGCCAGGCGGTCGATCATCTGGTCGAGGGTGAACCGTGTTCCTCCAAGGTTGATATCGTCGCGGACGACGATCGGCAGGGTGTCGGGGAAGGCGGCCAGGTACGCGTTGTGATGCTCCGGCCAAAAGAGCGGTCCGGATCCGTGCAGAATCCTCCCGCCGAGATCGCCGGCCTTGAGATCGTCGCACTCAGGCCATCCCGGATCGACGGCGCTCGAAACCGTTCCCGTCGGAGGAATGGAGGAAGGATCGGACGAAATTGTTGGCGTCGCCGGCACAACGCCGGAAATCAGGGAACAGGCGAGGACCGGCGCGCACGCCGCCGGCAGGTACAGCATCCTCCAGAAGGTTCCACAAATCGTCTTCATGGCGCACCCCGTCGGGTTCCGATTCGCTTGCCGAGAACCGAGCTTCCGCCAGTATCCACTGTGGGGGAGACGCTTGGCAACTCGCCGTCGGCCGGGGCGGGGTCGCCCGTAGGTCACGATACCGGCCGCCCGTAGACGATCCGGCGGGTTTCGGCACGGTGGCGCTACGCACCGACACGTTCCGTTCCGGTGTTCGTCCGCATCCAGCTCACCGGCCATGCATCAAGACGGCCGGAGCAGTCCTCCGAAGGATTCCGGATGAACAACCGCCGGCTGCGGCGCGAAAAGCGGCGCACCGCGACGGAGAGGAACTCCCCCTCCCTTCAGCGATAGGCGGACAGGAAATGCCGCAGGGTTTGCCACGATTCCCCGAAGCCCATCCGGTAAGCCAGGCACTTGCGCAGATAATACCCGTCGATCAGGTCCCCGATCAGGCGGAACAGCGCGTTCGGGGGAAGCTCGAGCAGCGGCGCAAAGACGCGCATCAGGCGCGGATGATGCGACAACAGGCTGAAGAAGCAACGCAGGTTCAGGATCCGCCTTCGCTCGCGCTCGTCGGCGAACCGCAGGGGCGTCCGGTGGTAATAATTCTCATACAGGGAGTCAAAATTTCCGTCGAAGAATCCGCGCTCGACCGCATACGCCGTGAGCGGCAGCTTCGGATACGGGGCGAACAGCGAGGCGTTGGCGACGTCGGGCTGGATCCGCTGATTGACCGCGAGGGTGCGCAGTGCCGCCGCGTAGGTTTCGCCCGGCAGCCCGACGATGTTTTCCGTGATCAGCTTCACGCCGTGGCGGCGGAGCCGATCCGCGGCGGCGGCCATCTGCTCCTCGCTCATCCGGCGCAGCATCACCTGGTTGCGGAAATATTCGTCGCCGGATTCCACCCCGCAATACGCCAGCCGCAGGCCGGCCTCGGCCAACGCCGCCGTCACATCCTCCTCCAAGGATTCGAAGCGCGCGTTGATGCTGAACGGCAGGCGGACCCGCCGGGCATACGCCTCCGCGAACGCCAAGGCCCATTTCCTATCCAGGGTGAAGACGTCGTCCACGAAGCCCACCATCCGCAGCGGGACTTTCTTGCGCAGGTCCTGGATTTCCTCGATGATGCTTTCCGGCGAGCGGGAGAAGAAAATCCCGGATTGGCCGGTTTCTTCGCGGTACATCTTGTTGTAGGCGTCGTTGAAACAGTACGTGCAGCGGTTCGGGCATCCGCGGTGGGCCACAAAGTGCTTGATCCCGTGGTGGTAGAGGAAGGGGGAGAGCCGGGTGTAGAGATCGCGGGCCGGAAAGGGCAGGTCGTCGAGGGACCGGTTGCGGGGCCGCACCGGATTGCGGATCACTTCTTCGCCGCGCTTCACCCAGAAGTTGCGCACGTCCTCCGGAATTCGCCCCCCCTCCGCCTCGAGCCGATCCGCGAATTCCAGAGCGGCTTCTTCACCCTCGCCCCGGCAGACGGCGTCCACCCAGGGGAGCTTAATCATCTCGGGGAAGAAGGTCGGGTGCGGCCCGCCGAAGACCGTCGTCACCGCCGCGCCTTGCTTCAGGATCCGGGCAAATTCCAGAATGCGCTGATGGCCGCCGGTCAGCATGCTGAAACACACCGCGGCGGGAGCCCAGGCGCGGATCGCCTCGAGAGCCCGCTCCGGGCGCCCGCCGATGACAAACAACTTCACCTCGTGGCCGCCGCGCCGCAGCATCGATGCCACTCCGGTGAATCCAACCGGGATATTGAACCGGATAACCTCGTCTACGAAGGCAAAGCGCATGGGCACGTATGGCCTTTCCCGCCGAAATCTGCGGATCCCGGGGGTTCGTGTTGTATTTTACCGGATGCACGCCTCCCGAAC
The DNA here is from genome assembly GCA_016928575.1 of Anaerolineales bacterium. Classification (NCBI taxonomy): domain Bacteria; kingdom Bacillati; phylum Chloroflexota; class Anaerolineae; order Anaerolineales; species Anaerolineales bacterium. The sequence continues at coordinate 40,937 of JAFGKK010000089.1, read as the reverse complement.
CAATCGACGGTAGCGGCGACGCATCCGCCGGATTCGGATTCCGCCTCCAGCATTGTCGGCATGCAACCCCCAAAGCTTAAGGCGCGGACCGCGCGGGTTCTTTTCGGCCCACCGTCCCTTCGCGCAGGTTCGTAATGAAAACGCCATCGAGATCTATGGAGAAGAATTCCGGCCAGCCCTGCGCCAGCAGCGGATCGCGGAGGTTCCACTGGAGGATCCTCTGGCAGGGCCGGCCTTCGGGCACCTCGCAATCCGAGCTGATCCCGCCGCCGAACAGCTCGGCGAGCCTGGTTTCCTTGAGGAAAGCGCGGCCCCCCACCCGAATATTGAAAACCACCTTGGAAAATATGATTGCAAGGGGCCGGAGGGAGCGAAGCAGATTGCTGCGTCGGATCGCCCCCTGTAAAGACGTGTCCGGCCTTTATAAAATGCGGAGGATGGTTCGAACCGGAGGGCTCGGCCAAGCGCCCCGGTTCGCCGCTTTCGCGAATCGCAATCGCCCTCTACGGCCGGCGGCGCGTCACATCGTTTGATCCTTGCGCGCCTCGTCCGCGGCCGCTCCGTTCCCTTCCCCGGCTTCCGGGACCGCCGGCTTCATGCCCAGCCAACCGATGATGATCAGCGGAATGCCGACCACGATCGCCACGTCGGCCAAGTTCGAAACCCCGGTGCGCACCGCGCCGAATCCCAGGCTGAAGAAATCGACCACCTCGCCGTACGCCGCCCGGTCGATCAGGTTGGCGAAGCCGCCGCCCCACACCAAGCTGAAGCCCGCGGCCGCCCAGCCGAATCCTTCCTCGCGAATGAGCATGATGCCGACCCAGACCAGGATCGCGACCGTGGAGAGTGGCATGAACCAGCGGCGGATCCCGGCTGGAAGCTGGGAGCCCAGCCCGAGGATGGCGCCGGTGTTGTGGATGTATTCCAGGCGGAGGAAATCCCCAAGGTAGGAATGCCGGACGCCGTCGGAAAGATATTCCGTCGCGAGCGCCTTGCCCGCCTGGTCGACGGCCAGCACCGCTGCGACCAGGAACAAAAACAACACCAGCTTCCTTCGGTTGCCCACGCGTTCCCTCCCGTATCCGTCCGGACGGCTTCCCGCCCCGGCGCATCCGCGTTTTGTCCGCGCCGAAAGACGGACCGTCTTCCGGATCCGCCGTGCCCAGCGGTTGTTCAGCCCGAACCGATTCCTCTCACTCCCGGACCGCGGAGAATAGGCCCGTCTCCTTCGAGATCCGGATCACCCCGCCTCTTCGCGTCATCTCCCGCTTTAGGTATTCCTTCAATTCACCCAGCCGGCCTTCGCCGACCGTCATCCGGCCGGATTGAATATAGGCGATGAGCGGCTCCAACTCGGTGACGGCCAGGGAATCCTCGTAGCGCTGGAGAGTCACCTCGCGGAACAAAGCCGCGATCTGCTCCGCGCCGTTTTCCAGCGTGAACCCCTCTTCCAACCCGCCCGACCTCCACACGTCCAGTTGCGGATCGAATCCGGAAACCAGTTCGGCCAACTCGCGCATGTGCCCGCTCCCGACCGTGGAAGCATAAAACCGCCCGGCGGGGCGCATCACCCTGCGAATTTCCGCCAGCGCCCGCGGGCGTTCGCGAACGTGATACAGCATGTGGTCGGCGATCACCGCGTCGAAAGCCGCCGCGGGAAATGGGACCGCTTGCGCGTCCGCGAGTGCAAAGCGGAACAGCCGGCCGCCGGAAGCGAGATTCCTCCGCGCCTGCTGCGCCATGCCGGCCGAAGCATCGGTCAGCGTGAGGTTCCATCCCTCCGGGATCCGGCCGAGGTTGTCGCGCCACAACTCGCCGCTTCCGCACCCCAGCTCAAGCAACCGGCAATCGGGGGGAAGATCCAGCCGCTCGAAGATCCACTGCAAAAAGCCGTGGGGGTTGGTGCTGAAGGTCCGGTGGATGGATACGCGCGCGTTCAGGTTCGAGGCGTCGCGGTATTGTCTTTTCAGAAAGCGCTTGTCGTCCAGCCTGTCCGCCCGTCCCATTCCGGTTTCCTACTCCCCGTCCAGCACGGACCATCCCCGTTGCACGGCGGTTTGCCGCAGCTTCGAATCCGGATGGACGGCCGTCGGGTGGCCGGCGAGCTCCAGAAACGGCAGATCGTGGAACGAATCCGCGTAAGCGTAACTCTCCTTCCAATCCACCTCTACCCCAAGCTCCGCAGCCAAGCGCAATGTGCGGGCGGCCTTCTCGCGGCCGATCACCACCGGCGATCCGATCCGTCCGGTATAGCGGCCGGCGCGCACCTCGGCGTCCGTCCCGGCCGTCCCCGCCGCCTGGAGCCTTGCCCCGATCCGCGCGACGATCGGCGTCAGTCCGCCCGAGGCGATCATCAGCAGATGCCCCGACGCGCGGTGGCGTTCCCAGCGGCCGAGGATTTCCCTGCGGCCCGAGGGGAGGATGAACTCATCCGCGACCCAGTCGAAGGCGGCGTCGGCCTCCGGCCGGCTGTATCCTCCGATCAGACCGGCCATGCGTGCGATCGCGATTGTATTGAACGCTTCCCGGGAGTAAAAACCCAATTTGCTAATCTGATACAGAGGCAGGAGCGAGGCGAAGTAAGCCGCGGCCGGAATCGCGCGCCCGTGGGCAAAGGCGTACTCGGTCATCCCCTTGCCCATCGGATTGGTGAACAGCGTGCCTTCGATGTCGAAGAGGGCCGCGATCATGGCCGCCCATGATACCACGGGGAGGCGGAAGCGCTCGTGTTATCGGAAGGAGACGCATCTCCCCGGCTTCCGGTTTTGGTCTTTCCTCGCTTCCAACCCCCACACCCGTCTCTCGCTTTCCCTCGTTACGCTCGGGACAGGCCGCTCGAGGGCGGGCTGGGGGGGCCAGGGGATAGGGGCGGGGATCGAGAAGTCTAAGATTTCCTTTAACATTGAATCCGCCGAGCAGAAACAAGATTACTTGAATAGCCCCAGCCAAGTTGTTCCCACGGCGAACTGCCCCCGAAACGCAAAGCCTCAAAGGCACGGAAGAAAAATCTCCGGCGCCTTTGGGGCTTTGCGTTTTTTAGATTGGTCGGCGATCGTCAGGGTTTCGGTTTCGAATACCCGCGCAATGCGGTTCCGCAACGCGTGCAGGCCGTGTCCCACCAGGAGGCTTCCTGCCCGCACTCCGGGCAGGACCAGCGCGCCTTCATCCCCTCCAGCCAGGCGGCTTTTCCCTCCCGGTCGATGGTCTTCATATATTCGAAAATTTCGCGGTGGTACGGATATTCCTCCATGTCCGCAAATCCCTTCAGCTTTTCACAGGGATATTCCTCGCAGGCGGAGCAAAATTCGACGCCCTTGCTCCGGGCGCAGGCCTTGAGGTTGCATACGCGGCACCACTCCGCATTCAGTCCGCTCTTGCACCCGCGGCATGCTTCCTTCGCCGTTCCGGCTTTCGTTTCCAGAAAGATTGGGCACGCCCCGCAATACAGACCGCAATAACCGTCCAGGGAATAATCCATCATGCGCTCCTTTCAGTTTGTGGGATTCTACCCCGCTTTTCTCCCCGGCCGGCGGCAGCTGGCATACCGAGGTTGGTGGTGGACGGGATCCCGAATGACATAAATTTACGCATCGATCCATTATCCGTTCATCGTATTCCGTTTTTCCGTATCTTTTTTCGCCGGATCCCGGAACGATACGAACAATCCCGCCGCCGAGAGGATCAGCAGCGGAAAGTGCATCACCCCGGTCCACAAGAGCTCCGGCAGAATGACGAATTCCAGCACCAGATTCCCCATTCCGAACAGAAAGCCGAACAGAGCGGACGCTTTCAGGAGCGGCCGGTTCACCGACGGGAAATGCGCCAACAGAACCGCCAGCGTTGCGGTGGTCGTCATGCAGAATGTCAGTGCGGATCCGGATTCAAACAGATAGCGGACATGGATATCCGGCAGCCCGGTGGATGGATCGAGCGGCCGCCACAGCGCCAACAGCGCCGGCGGCAGGAGCAGGATCAGCCGGCGCGCGCCGGGACGGTGGGCGAAGGCGTTCCCGTGCAGAAAAAAATCCTGCAGCCAGAGAAAGGCCAGGCACAAGGTCGGGACCAGCGAGGCGGTGCAGACGGCCAGGCCGTACCGATCATCAACCGACACGCTTTGCAAAACCGACGCGAAGAGATACAGGACCGACACGCACAGGGAAAACAGCCGGCTGACTCTTGCGCCGTCGGCCAGGACGCCAACCAGGAGGAGCAGGAACAGCGCGTTGACGAATGGGAAGACGGCCGCGAAATCCTCCCGGATCGGGTGGGTCAGGACGAACAGTTCAGCTGCGGGATCCCGGCGAGGGAAAACCCGCGCTGGACCAGCGGCGGAAGAAACACCGCAACCGCTCCGACAGCGATCAGGTTTTTGGTGGAAACCTCGGTCCGCAGGATTTTCCGCATGGCATTCCGCCAACCCTAAGGGTTGGCAAGGGTTCCCAAGGGTTCCGCCAACCCTAAGGGTCGGCAAGGGTTCCCAAGGGTTCCCCTGCCGCGCGCATTCCCGGAAAATCTTAAGCCCAGCTTGAGAGGATCTTCAGATCCGGATTGTACGTTGGAAACCCCCATTCCGATAGGAGGTCGCCCATCAACGTCACTCTCAAGTGCGTCGCCGCCGGCCCGGCAAACCTGTTCTGCCTCCTCGCCGCCTGCGGCCCTCACAGAACCCAACCGGCGAAATTCGCAGCCCCCGAGATTGAGCCGCCGGAGGATTTCATCCCGTCCGAAAGGGATAGGCGGAACCGGTCCCTCCGGAAGCGTGCCGCTCCGACAACAATCCGGGCATCCGCCGGCAAAGGGGCATCCGAAGGCGGCCGCCCCGCGGCGGGTTGAGCCGCGATAAAGATTATCCTGGAAAATGATCGAAACCGTAAAGGGCAGGGATGCGGAAAGCGCAAACCGCACCCGCTTTGCGGGTGCGGCGGATTGTCCCGGCGAGTGGGCGGAAGGATCTTGCCGGCGCTATTCCGCCTTCCCGCCCCGTGCGGATTCCCATCGCAGGAAAGCATCCAGGTCCACCCGGATTTGCGAGACGACGAACGCGATCACCGCGGCGTCGTCGATGTATCCCACCCCGGGGACGAAATCCGGAAGCACATCTACCAAGGCGACAAAATAAATCACCGCGATCACCACCAGCGCCATCGAGCCCCAGGGAATGGACGTGTATTCGCGCTTGAGATAGGATCGCATCAGACGGAACAATGCCCGCAAATACTTCCACACTTCCAGCAACGGGCCTTTCCGTTCCTCGCGTTTATCGGCCTTCTCGACCGCTTGGGAAAGCAGCCGCTCCGCTTTTTCCGGCTGCCGCAGCAGTTCCTCCGCCTTCGGTTTTGTCCTCTCGACCGCATCCGAGAGGATCTTGTTCCGTTTCGGGGTTCCCTGTTCCCTGTTCATCGTCTCACCTCACCCTATGGTAACGGGGTTTTCCGCAATAGTCCATACGACCGCCTAGTGAGCGCCGCGCTGCCGCCGCGCGGGTCCGGTATGACGGCTCTCCATAAGGACCGGTGGCTCCGGAACGCTAATCCTCCGGCCAGTAAATTTCCGTCCAGTGGACGGGGTGATCGGTGGCGGAATCCGGAGGGAGCACGTAGACCGGATTGCGCGCGGCCAGATTGGGGGAAAAGAGGATATGATCGATGCGGTTTTCGCCCGCCAGATCGACTCCCTCCGGGCTGAGCTTGGAAGGATAGACGCTGGTCCAGGCGTTAACCAGCACGCTGTCGATCATCCGATACGCTTCCTCGTAATCCCTCAGGTTGTAATCCCCCAGCGCGATGACGTACGGCCTATCCCGGATCCGGTCGAGAAGCCCCCGGGTGAAGGCCAGCATGGCGGCGTCGGTTCCGTCGGGATGAACGACATAAATAAAAATACGCCGGCCGTCAACCTCGATTTCCGCTTCGGCGCTGCCGATTTCATCCGTGTCGCTGTAGGTGAAGACGGTGCGGGTGTTCCGCAGCGGATATTTGGAAAGGATGGCCGTTCCGAACGTACCCGCGACGGTGGTCGGTCCGTAGTACGAGTGATACCCCAGCCGCTCGGCGAAGTGCCGGACGTAATCGTTGTTGTTGAGCGAAATCCGCGTCGAATCGGTCTCTTGCATCGCCAGGATATCCGGGGAAACGCTCCGGATGAGGTCCAGCTGCCGTTCGTAGGATTTTTCCCCGTACATGTCGTTGAACTGCTGGACGTTTATGGTCATCACCGTCAGGGAGGAGCGATCCGCATCGGGAACCCCGCCGGGCCGGGCGGGGAACGCGGAAACCGTCGTGGCCGCGACTATGCCGCCGAGCAACACGCCCCACGCTCGGGAAAATGCCCCCCCGGGCGCCGGAGCGGCTTGCGCGTCGGTGCGGCGGGAAAGCCCGACCAGTAGGGTGATGCCTCCCGCCGCCAGGAGATAGGGAAGCCAGAATAAATTCCGGAACGGCGGGCTGACCGGCGGAACGTAGCCCCACACATTGGTGAAGATTTGGATAAACGCCAGCAGAATGAGAAAAAAACCGCCCAGGAGAATTCCCGGAACCAAATCCGCCGGAGACGAGATGCTCTCTGCGACCTCGCGGACAAAGAAGACCAAATCCAGAAGGACGACCGGGAACAGCAGCAGCATCAGGGCCAGGGGAATGTAGGACCACCCGCCCGGAGTCGAAACCACCACCGGCGCGGAATCCGGCGTCGACGGAAATGCGACGCGGTGGGCCAGGACGGTGCCGGCCAGGGAAAGCGTGAAGAGTACGTTCCAAATCCAAAGCTCCCGCGGGCGGATCCGGTCGATCCATTGCGGACGCAGGAGCATGAGCAGAACCCAGCCGGCGGAGAGCAACGCGACCGCGGTCACGATCAGGGTGTAATCACCCTCCGTCCAGCGGGCGAATATCCCCGGGGCGGAAAACGAAAACCAGATCAGGGTCAGGATGAGGATCAGCCCCACCACCCCGGCAGTTACGCCGCTCCGGTCCTTTTCCTCGGCGTACGACCCATGGGTGAGATCGAGGAGCGTCAACGCGCCCCCCAGCAAGAGCCCCAGCGCCCAACCGACCCAGCCGCCGGAGGGGGTGAGGGAGTATTCGATTCCCAGCCCGACGGTCCGCAGCAACACGGAAAGGCTCACCGCCAGCCCGAACCCGGCCGACGCCCATAAGCCGATCCGGCCGCGGGATTCCCCACCGTTCCTGATCAGCAGGAGAAAGATCAGGCTCAAGGCGGCGGAGGCGGCGAGGCCGGCGGCCGGCGCGCGGTTCGACGTGTCGACGTAGGGGAGAACACCGCGCGCAAGAAGGAGAATTGTAAACAAAGTCCAGATCAGCCCGCGCGGAAATTTTCTGTAAAAGGGAATCCCGAGCAGGGGCGCGAAGAAGAACAGCACGCCCAGGGCCTTGGCGTTCAGCGCCGCCTGCAGAAGATTAAGGATGTAGATGGATTCGACCAGCGTGCCGGCCGCCTGGAGGAAGACCAGGAACAGAACCGCGAACACGAGGATGAGGGGGGAGATTTTTTTCATCGCGTCTCCTTTTTTCCGGATCATCCCGCCCGCACACCGCCTCCCCGCGGCGGAACCGGCCCGGGCGCCGGTAATTCACATCATCTTTCGATCCTCCGCTGCTGATACCAAGCGGAAGCCCGCCCGGTACGAAGCAGTCTCTGCTCGCCGGAAGACCCGATGGATCCGAGTGACCCGCAGGATTTCACGGCGGGAAACCTTTCGGGCAGGATCAAGCCCGGGATATTGGGCTGAGTCCTATCCCTGCACGGCATCGTCCTTGCTCTTTTTGGCGATTTTCGCCATTAAATTCTGGAGGACGGAGATCGTGATTGACAACCGTTTTTCATCGATATCGGAGAAAAGGAAGCGATAGTCCTCGCGGATGTATGGAAGGGTTCTTCGGATCAACCGCTCCCCCGCCTTGGTGCCGTACAGCAGATTCCTTCTCCGGTCTTTTCCGTCCGGCTTCCTTCCCAGCAATTGCTTCTTTTCCAATGAATCCACCAACCGCATGACAAAGGTTTTATCTCTAAGGATATTGTCTCCGTACCATTTTTGGCTCTTCCCCGGCTGCTTGAGGATATGGGTCAACAACAGCCACTCGTACGTATTGATATCGAACTTTTTCTCCGCCAACAGTCCGTCGAAATAGGCGAACAAATCGATGGAGGTTTTGTTGATGGCATGAAAAATCCCGGTTTCCGCATCGTCAAGGGTCTTCATCTTCGCCTTTCCCCGCCATGATATCCCGACCGGCTCCCCTTGACAAACGGCGGGATCGGGCAGGGGTTCCTATTTGGCCTTTTCGCACAATATCCTTGTGAATACTCCTTCAAGCTTAATGCTGGCCTGATTCAACAATCCCGGAACGACCACCACCTGTCGGCCCAATTTCCGGAAGGACCCGGACCATATCCAGTTGTTTTTCCATGTCGGCTTCGGCGAGCTTCGGCGAGCTTCTGCGGAACCGCGAATCCCGCATTGTTGACAAGCAGGCAGACGGATTTTTCGGCTGCAATCCTTTCCGCCAAGGCATCAGCATACGCATCGAGCGACAGATCGGCCGGCAGGGTGGTGCATTGCGCGCCGAATTCCTCAGCCAAGGCATCCGCAGTGGACCGCAAATTCCGCTCGTTCCGCGCGATCAGCATCAGCGGATACCCGATCGCGGCGGATTTGTGCGCGAAAGCCTTTCCGATGCCGCTTGAAGCTCCCGTGATGACAGCCGTGCGACCTGCATTCATCTTCATCCTCCATCCTGGGGAATAAATTCTGGTTACATTTGTAACTTTCTTATTTGTTACTTTTTAATCGGTATGCGTCAAGGCGTTATCGGCAAGATGATTACCCCCTTCGGTTTTGGTTGCTTTTTTTAGGGATCGCGGGATCGCCGCATTCAGGGGTCAGAACGTAAACCGACATACGTCAGGGATCTTGCACCTGCCAGACCCAGGGACCTGACAGGTGCCGGTCTTCGGAAAGGACTTGGATCAGTAATCGATCCGTTTCAGGAACCCGCGCAAGGCTTCCATGAAGACGGCGTACCGATCAAATCGGATGAGGTGGCCCGCATCGGGGACGTGGACGATTTCCGCCGCGGGGTTCAACCCGCGGATTTTCGCAACGGCCTCGGAGGTCATCAACCCACCGAGGGCCGGGTTGCCGGTGAAGACCAGCATCGGACAGGCGACGCGGCCGATGGTCTTCAGCCATTCCGTTTCCCGGGTCTGCACTTCCTCAACCAATGGATAGACGATCGCGGGATCGAGCTGTTTTTTCGCTTCGCTCATCACGCACACCAGCTCTTCAGGCCAGCCGGGATGATCGCGGCGGTTTTGCGCCAGAAGTTCCTCCAGGCTTTGATGGGGAAGGTTTACCGCCCACTGCACCATGGGCATGCTTTCGGGAGGGTGCGGAATCGGAGTCTGAACCGGCGACGGCAGCCTCCAGGGCGGATCCTCCAACACCAGGGCCCGGACCAGCTCCGGAAAGCGCACGCCGGCCTGGAAGGCGGTCATCGCGCCCATGGAGTGCCCGACCACGACGGGGCGTTTCAACCCGAGCGCGCGGATGATCCCCGCCGCGTCGGAAGCCAGATCCACCGCATCGCCTGGACGCATCCGCTCGGATCGGCCGTGCGCCCGCGCATCCGGCAGGATTACGTCGTATTCCGCCTCAAGTCCGCGCGCCTCGCGAATCCAGCACAGGCCATTGTCGGAAAAGCCGTGCAGCAGCACCAACGGGCGTTTGGTTCCTCGTCCGGTGCGGTAGTAGTGCAGTCGCGCGCCGCTGACCTGAATATCGTTTTCCGTCCAGCGAGATGGCATAGGACGCCCTGCCTCGCCCGCGTGAATTTTCTTTCCGGGAATACGCGGGGCCGTCAAAGGAGCACACCGCGAATGATAACAAACAAAAGGCCGATGGCGTTCTCTTCCTCCCCGCTTCCCGCCGGCCACGACGCATTTTTCAACACTCTGGCATCCAGCCCAGTCCCGGGCTTGCCATCCGTTTCGCTTGGTTTCACCCCGGATTTTCCAATGAAGCGGCGGTTGGCCGGAGCGGTCCGCGGTTCCGGTATGGATCGCTCCGGCTTATTGCCCTAGTTCTTCAGCGGAATGCACACCAGGCACTTGCTCTTCCGCTCCGGATCCTCGGCCGGATTGTTGAGGTTGATCTCCAGCGGCGGACGCTCGTCGAGTTCGTATCCGCTCTGCGGCAGCCACTCGCCGTACAAAGCCCGGAAGGCGATCGCCAGCTTGTCGATCGTGTCGTAAAAGAGGTACTGGCCGTACCGTCCGGCCGGAATCGTAGTGTACCGCACCCCGTCCTCATCCGTTTCGGGAAAACCGGCCGGCAAGGTGACGCAGGCGTCGTGCCGGCATTCGTCTTCTTCGGTCGTCTCCGGATCGTCTTGCGAAATCCCGATGAACAGCGGACGCGCGGCGGACAGCCCGCGCTTTCCCACCCAAGCCAACAGCCGTTGCCAGTTCCGCCCCGTGTCCAGGTAGCTCCCCGTGTGTCGGAAATACGCGATCCGGTATTCGGGTAGATTCTTGATTTCGACGTTCATCGCCCAGATCCTCCGTAAAAAAGAATTCTTCGGAGTATCGGCGGTTTTCCCGTCGGCGTCTTCCCGGATCTTGCGCGACTCTGCCGGCTTCTTGCGTTTTTTCCCCTCCCGGTATGCTTTCGGGGACATGCCGAACATCTGCTTGAACAACGCGTTGAACGAGGAGATCGAGGCGAACCCGCACTTGCGGGCGATGCCTGTGACGCTCTCCCCGGTTCCAGCCAGCATCCCGGCCGCCTGCTCCAGGCGCCGCGCCTTCACGTAGCGGATGACCGGCATTCCGGCGTACGCGTAGAACAAACGCGAAAAGTGGTACATCGAAAACCCGGCCACCCCGGCCAGGGTCCCGAGATCGAGCGGCTCGGTTAGATGGCCGTCGATGTATTGTTGAACGATTGCGATGCGTTTTGAATAATCGGCCATGGTCGAAACGGCGGCGCCGCTTGTCATCCCTTCCCTGCCCCGAGTTGTCTGCGGGTGGCCCGGCGAACGCATCCCCCGCGCTTGGATCTTCCAGCCCGATGGATACAGCCTCCCATAAACCTGCGTTCCGCCCTCCTTGCCCGGGTATTCTACCTGGTCCTTGACCATAAAAAAAAAGGAACGGTCATAGCGAAACTCAGAGCCGCCGTACCTCGATCGGAAATTTCTTTGGGTTTCCCCCTTTTTGAATTATCCCGACTCCCTTATCGGAATTACTCGCGCCTTATAGTAGTTAATCCTTCCATGAGAAATATTTTTCCGACTTGACTTACAGCTTAATTCCAATATTATGACTATTATGACTAATATTATCCATTATTAGGAGGCAAGATAGAATCATTGCGTCGATCTCACTTTTTTACCTTTTTCTTCGGCTTCGCGTCACTGGTTTCCGCTTTCAGCCTGGGAGACGCAGCCGGGGCCGCCGGTTCGACCGGCATCTTGGAACCTGAGGCCTCCGCAACGTCAACCCGCACTCCTGCCTCCCAAGCCGGAGCGGACGGGGCCGCTTGTCTGGTTGGGAATTGGGTGATGCCGACCGCGGACTTGGATTCATTGCTGGCGGCGATTGTCCCTGTTCCGGGCTTGCACGCCGTGTCCGGCGGATTGCAGATGGCGTTCGACGGGAATGCCTACACCTATTATTCCGACGAGTTCGTTCTGCGCATGGACTTTGGCCCCGGACAATATATGGAAGCTACGTCCAGTTTCCGCAATACCGGTACCTACACCGCCAACGATGAGATCATCCAATTCGACTCCGCCTCCGTCAAATCCGGCGTCTCCGAGTGGACGGCCTACAAGGACGGCGCCATGGTCTCGGCTCCGGGAGCGGGACCTTAGGTGAACCTTGCGGTCGACGGCCCGGCGCCATACCGTTGCACGGCCGAACGTTTGGAGATCGATTCTCATCCCACCGGGAGCGGGACGGTGACCATGGCCTTCTCACGCGCATCTTAAGTCGGCGCATTCCCCCTCTAGTGCGACCGATCGGTTTTGCGGTCCGGTCGGTTTCGGCTGGCGGGCCCCTCCCCCGATCGGGGGAGGGGCCCGTCGTTCCGGCGTGCGTTAATCGCCGGGTTGCGCCCGGAGATGGTCGCTGAAATCAGGGGGGCGAAAAGCCTTGCCCGCTTCCCCATAATTATTGGACAAAACTTTCGCATACAGTCCCTGCGTCGCCTCGCCGCGGCCGCGGCATCAGCCGCAAGAAACCTCCTCGAGCGCAATCACCCGCCATCGGCGGGTTTCCGGATTCTTGCGGTTTCCCTCTCGCCTTTTTCCTTTTTTGGCATCCGGATGGGATTTCCGGCACGGGGATGTACGGCCCGGCCTTTACGGAATTGCCGATGATGGGGATTCCTTCAACGATTACCACGCCTCCTGCGTGGCGTACCATACGATCCCCACAAAAACCGTCAGGCCGAACGCGAGATAGAACACACCCGCCAAATCCGCCCCGAGGAAATTTTCCGCCGCGATTCCTGCGATCATGGCGGCCGCAATCCCGACCAGGATATTCACCGGCGGCGCGGAAAGCAATCCGCGGAAAAAATCGCCCGCGTCGGACGGGGAAAAAATGTTTTCATAGGGTCCGACCAGCGGGAAAAACATCTCCACCCAGTCGTCGGCTCCCAATCCGCCGATGACGGAGTACACGATTCCCCAAACCGCGCCCGCGATCCCAAGCGCGGTCCAACCCCCGTCCGGCAAGGGGAAGTCGACGGCCAGGACACCGCTCAGGTAGGCCGCCAGCCATCCGGCGAAAAGCGCCCCGGCGACGGACAGCAGGATGATCACGACCATGCCGATCCACCAACTGCCTTCGCGGTAGAAGACAAACTCCTTCGTTCTTTCGGCCGTCGGAGTCCGGGCGGATTCTGCGCGCTTCGCCGGAGTCGGCTTGGGCGCCCTCGGTTCCGGGCCGGCCGCCTCGGACGAGGCTTGCCCCGCGGCGCTCTTGTGTTGCTCCAGATAGTGGCGGTACCAAATTCCGGCCAAACCGAAAAGCCCGGTGACAATTGCGGCGATAATCGCTTCCATTGCGCGCTCCCTTGGTAAAAAGACCGCTCGGCGGCGGACATCCTAACCTCAGCGGCGTCCGGAGTTCCACGGTTTCCCCAATTTTATCCGAAAGGAAAAACCGCGTCTCCCGGCTCCGCTGTCAGGATGCCGCTTTCCGGTCCAATCCGTATCCGGGCGCTTCCAGGCATCTCCAAACCATCCTCAACCGGCCCGCCCTTGTGCTCGTCGCCAACGACGACAAGAACATCCGTGAAATCCTGCAGACCTGTCTGGGAATCTCCGATTGCCGGGATTTCCCCGCCGGCAACGGCGCATTTTTCAACACTCTGCTGGACGTCTGGAAAAAACGATCTTGGCGGCCGCCCGCTGGATGTCCGCAAAAACCATGCAGGCAAGCCGATCGATCGGCGGGACCGCGAGCGGCTTCCCGGACGGCCATCACGCGGTGGATGCGGCGGCCAGATCAAACGATGCCGGCCAACCCGGCCGGGGCCCCGAGGCCGAGCGGCTCGGCCGGATGCTCGTCGAGGCATCAATTCATCATTGCGGCGTTTTTGGAAAAACCAGCCGCCTTTTCGCGCGCAGGCGGAAACCTTGCTCTCCGGACCGGCCCCGTTCCGCCGTTATTCCTACCGAGCGGGCCGGGGCCTCCCAAAAAGCCCGGCTTTTCCGTTTTTATCCGGAAACAATGCGTCTTCCGCGCGGAAAGTGAGGAACAGGAGGAAAGCCCGGTTCGAGCCTCACCGTCAGGCTTGCGCCGCCTTCTCTCCGAAGATCTTCGTGCCGATCCGCACCATATTGGCCCCTTCCTGCAGCGCCACGGGGTAGGAATTCGTCATGCCCATCGATAAGTATTTCATCTCGACATCCGCAATTTTCAGCCCGCGGATGCGTTCGAACAGCTTCCGGGTGTTTGCAAAATACGGCCGGGTGTCTTCCGGATCGCCGAACCGCGGCCCCATCGTCATCAGTCCCAGAATCCGCACATGCGCCAACCCGGCGATTTCCCGGATCACCCCTTCGGCGTCCTCCGGCAGCACGCCGGATTTCTGAACTTCCCGCCCGCTGTTCACCTCGATCAGCACCGGCATAACTTTGCTGATCTCGCCGCATTTGCGATCGATCCCGGCCGCGATGTCGATGGAATCGACCGTTTCGATCATATCGAACAACTCCAATGTTTTTCTCCGGAGCAAATCGTGCTTTTGCTGTCCGGGGAGGCCGATAAAATGCCAACCAGCCCGCTTTCCCACCACCCGATGGGATCTTTGGGCTTCCCGGATGTAGTTCGCGCCGATGATCCGCACACCGGCGGCGATGGCCTCCAGGATTTCCTCCGGGGTTCGCCCCTTCGCCGCCGCCACGAGTTCCACGCCCTCCGGCAGCTCGGCCAGGATTTTCCGCACGTTGTCTCCGATCATCCGCGCCTCACCTCCGCAGCAACCCTTCCCGGATTTCGCCGTCCGGCAGGAGATTATCCGGATGGGGCTTGCCCTGTTCTTCCATCCGGTACCGCAGGCAGTTCCGATTCCCGACCAAACAGTACGCTTCTACCCAATACCTTTCCAACTCCCCCCGTTCGGTGTACTCCCGGATCGGGCAGACCGGATACCACCGGCAGGGGGTGATCCTGCCCTTGTCGATCAACGCCTTCCACCCGGGGATCCGGTACGAGCCGGCATCCGCCTTTCCGCTGGCATACTCGGCATGCCATGCATCGGGCACCGGCAGCCATTCATACAGTTGCTTGCGCCATCCCTCCAAAAAGAGCGGTTGCCGCTTCATGAATTCCGCCGCGCAGAGAACGGGATGGCCGGCGGCGCGTTTGACCTCCTCCAGCCAGGAAAGCCCTTCCGTGGACCGCAGGAGGTGATGGTCCAGAATCAGCGCATCCACCATCCGCGAGAGTTTGATTGCGTTCCGACGGGCATGCTCCCAAGGCGAGGGCTCTCCGGCGGCTCTGCCAAGGTAAACGGGCGGACCCGAAGCCAGCACGATATCCGGCCGCCATGCCAACACCGCCTCGACGGTTTGATCGTCCAAGAGTTGAATGTCCGATGCATGCACGAAAACCGTGCCCCCCTCTTCGATCCGGCTCATCATGACGGTGCGGCGGTTCCCCTCCCTCCGCCCGTGGGGCACCGGCAAAGAGAACGTCAAAGGCCCTGCCCGCACGCCTTCCGCGTCGCGCCAATGTGCGGAAAATTTTTCCGTTAAGGCCTTGCGCCGGGCTTGCTGCTTGGGCGGACAATCCTCCCAGCCTTTGGCCCAGATCCGGACGCCCGAGAAATCCATCCCCAGGCCGCGGATTCCCAACTGGTACGGATTGGGATCGTCCAACGGGCAATGATCGCCGTCGAAATGGCTGACGATCACATCGCTGGAATTCTCCAATTCCCGCACGATCCGACCTCGAATTTCCCCCCCCACCGCAACCTGAAAGGGATGCGGCAGATAGCCGCCCCGGGAATAGCCCAGCGCAATTCCCGGATCGATAAATATCTTCCGATCCTTCAATTGCACCGAGCAAGACAGTCCGCGGACTCCCAGCGATTCGGTGCCGATGATGTTGATCACCATGGATGACAATGCCCGGAGCCCAGGCGCACGCCGCGCGGAGTCGAAGCCCGGCGCCTACTTCCCGCCCGGGGCTTCGCCGACGAGGATCACTTGCCCCGCCCCCCCTTCCCGGTAGGAATCCGGATACAGGGACCGGATTTCCGTTTTGTGCTGCGTACAATGGGTGGCGCAGATCATTTGTACATCCTTCAGGGATTCCGGCCGGTTGCCGTGCAGCCCGCCGATGATTCCGTATACCGTTCCAAACGCGGAAGCCGCGCCGAGAATGCGCTCCATCGGCGGATGGGAACATCCCACGACGACGACGACGCCCTTCGAAGTCTCCACGCAAAGGGATTGTTCCACACCGTCCAATTCGCCCGTGGAATGGATCCCTGCGTACAGAACGCCCGAGGTTTTCACGGTGACGACTTCGCGCGCGTGCTTCACGCCCCGGAAAGACGGAGGAACCCACACTTTCACCTCGGAGTTCTGATCCAGAAAAGCGGACAATCCCCCGGTGTGATCGAAATGGGCGTGGGAAATGAACACATCGCCGATCGTCTTGGGGTCGACCGCCAAGGCCTTCAGATTGGCAAGAAGAATGGAACCGCTTCCTCCCGTGTCGAACAGAATTCGTCGCCCGTGCGCCTCGACCAGAGCGGCAAAACCCCAGTCGGGCTTTAGGTCCTTCCGGATTGCGGTATTATCATACACGATGGTGACTTTCATCATCCTTGCCTCCTTTCGCAAAGGATCCGCCGAAGCTTTCGACTCCCGCGATACGCCCCCGGCCGCTCGCCGCTTTCACGGGGTGCGGGGCATCCGGCGGAAAACCGCCTCAAAGAAAATCCAGCCCCCCGGGGATAATCCTTTTCCCCGGGACGGTTTCTCGGCACACGGCTGGCGTCGGCGGGAGGGGATGCTGGGGAATCCTAATTTTGCGGTTTCCCGTCCGGCAAGCAACGCCTGCCCGGGGGATTGCACTCCCGGCGTTGCGGACGGCGGATATTCTAGTCCCGGCAGGGAATTCGCACAAGAAATGAACCGCGCTCTCCACGGGGTCGCTGACTTCGCCGCGGTATTGTGTGGTTTGATGATCCAATCGGTTAAAAATCGACAAGCCCAACAAGGTGCCGAAAAAGGGTAGGATCCCCCTGTTTCCGTTGATGGTTGGAAAACCGTCTTTTCGGTAGAATAACTGGGGATAATTCCATGGACCTGGCTGCCATCCTCAACCGGCCTCCCCTCGTGCTCGTTGCGGACGACGACAAAAACATCCGCGAACTCCTGCAGACCTACCTGGAATCCTCCGGCTGCCGGGTTTTCCCCGCCGGCAGCGGCGACGCCGCGCTGGAGATCCTCTCCCGCGAGGGGATCGACCTGGCCTTGCTGGATATTTCGATGCCGGGCAAGAGCGGCCTGGAAGTGTGCCGCGCGATGCGCGCCGAAAGGCGCACCCGGCTGGTTCCGGCGATGATCGTCACCGCCCACGATTCCGAGCGCCTGGAGGCGATCGACGCCGGCGCCGACGAGTTCCTCGGCAAGCCGCTGGATTCGGTCATCCTGCTCACCCGCGCGCGCTCGCTGCTCCGCCTGCGCAAACTGCACCTCGACCTGGAAGAGCGCAACGAACTGCTGGCGCGCGCCCTGCACCGCTACGTGTCGAAGGACGTGGCCGAGACGATCCTCACCGAACCCGAGCGCTATCTGCGGCTGGGCGGCGAATCCCGCCGGGTGACGGTGCTGTTCGCCGACATCAAGGGCTTCGTGCGCTTCACCGAGAACCATCCGGCCGCCGAGGTGGTGGCGATGCTCAACCGCATCTTCCCGATCCTCACCGGGGCGATTTTCGAGTGCGGGGGCACGTTCGATAAATTCATCGGCGACGCGGTGATGGCATTCTTCGGCGCGCCCGTGCCGCAGGAGGACGACGCCCGCCGCGCCGTCGAGGCCGCCCGCCGCGTCCAGCGCGCCTTCGCCGAGCAGGCGCCTGCGCTGAACCTCGCCTCGGGCGAGATCGCCCTCGGCATCGGTCTGCACACCGGCGAAGCGATCGTCGGCAACATCGGCTCCGATTTGGTGATGGACTACACCGTGGTGGGCGACGCGGTCAACATCGCCCAGAGGTTGCAGGAGGAAGCCTGGCCGGGGCAGGTGCTCCTCAGCCAAGCCACCTACGAGGCCGCCGGCAAGCCCCCCGCCCGCCCCCTCGGCGACAAACACCTCTCCGGCCGCTCCGGACGGGTGGCGGTCTTCGCCCTGGACCTCGACGGATGACCGAGTTCGACCGCAAAGCAAAAGACTGGGACCAGTCGCCCGTCAAGACGGAACGCGCGCAAGCCGTTGCCGGCGCCGTCGCCCGCCGCGTCCCGCTGAGCCGCGGCATGCGGGCGCTGGAATACGGATGCGGAACCGGCCTGCTCAGCTTCGCCCTCCGCCGCCGCCTGGGGCGGATCACGCTGGCCGACAGCTCGGAGGGGATGCTGGCCGTCCTTTCGGAAAAAATCGCCGGCGCCGGCATCCGCAATATGTTCCCCCTGCGGTTGGACCTCACTACCGATCCCCCACCCCCGGAACGCTACGGCTTGATCTACAGCCTGATGGCCTTGCACCACATCCCGGACACCGCCGGAATCCTGCGGGCGTTTTTCTCCCTGCTCGAAGAAAACGGCTTTGCGTGCATCGCGGATCTGGATTCGGAAGACGGCTCGTTCCATGGCGGCGGCTTCGACGGCCATCGGGGCTTCGACCGCGGCGAGCTGCAGGCGTTGGCCGTGCGCGCGGGGTTTCGGAAGGTCGCCTTCGATACGGTCTTCCGCATGCGCAAGCAGACCGAGCGCGGAGTAAGGGAATTCCCCCTGTTCCTGATGACCGCCGAAAAACCGGGCGGGAGGTCATGACGCCGCAGCCCGCCATTCAATCGAATCCAATCCGCGTTTTTCATACGAGGGGCAAGGATAAAAATCCGCCGCGCTGGAATTCTTTCGTTTGCCGCGGTTTCCGCCGCGGTCAATGCCCTGTTCGGATTCGCAGGGGGATTGTTCATGACTTTTGTGAATCTGCTTGGAACAATTCTCACCGGGGGCGCTGCCATCAGCGCTTTCCTTCCGCTCCTCCTAATCGGGTGCTGAAAAAGCCGGTCGAGCCCCGCCCGGCGGACTGTCCGGGGCGGGCTCAACCGCCTTCCCCTCTTTTTTCAGCACCCTGCTCATCCTACGGAAGATCAATTGACTTCTTTGGTCTGATCACCAGCCTGGGAGCCGTCGTTTGCCTGCCGATCCTCTATGGAGTCCTGGGCTTTATCGACGGTCCGATCGGCGCGTTTTTCGTAAATCCGGCGCTGAAAATCATCCAAGGGCTGGAGATCGAAGCGTCCGGATTTTTCCATACCGCCGTGGAACCCAAGAAGCCGCCGGTGATCGAACCGTCGAGCCCGTAGCCTGAGTGATTTCTCGTGTGCGAGTCTGATAAAAAAAACTCCCCGCCGAATTTCGGGCGGGGAGTTTTTTTATTATTTTCGCAGGGTGAGCATCGCTTCCGGCCGGGTTAGTCTTCCTTAACCTTCAATTCGCCGATATCAGTCTCTTTGCCCTCCGCGACGGGAATTCTCTCGTATAAGTAAATCCATCCATCCTCAACCTTCACCGTGATGTAATAATATCCCGTCGGGACATCCGCGATGGAGAAATTTCCTTCCGCATCCGTAGTTCCCTTTTTCATGAAGGGTTGGCTGCTGCAGGGAGTCTCTCCGACGTATTGAAAGCCCAACTCCTCGACGCAAAATTCCACTTCCGCGCCGGCCAAGGGTTTCCCTCCCACCGTAATGCTCCCGACGATGGAGCCAGGCTGTTTGGTCATTTCCGCGGGAAGAGCCGGCCCGTTGCCGACGACCGCGACACGAATGATCTTGTTGTCCGCCAGATCGGCGTTATCCATCCGGTAGTGGGTCGTCGTGTCTCCCGAAAGGATGTCAATCCCGTACTCCATAGCCACCCAGGTTTTGCCCGATTTGTCGAATGCCACCGAGAAGACCCCGTTACTGTGGAGATCTCCGCTGTTATAGGAGAACTCGCTGAACTGGTCTCCGTCAAGGATCAAGGCCCCATAGGTGTCCGTGTTGATCCACAGGCGGTCCTGCGGATCGACAAGGAGCGAGTTCGGAGTCATGATGCTGTGCTTCAACTCGAAGGCATTCCATCCGCCGTTTTCAAACAGATACAGCATATCGTAATCGATCATCCAAACCCGGTTCTTGGAATCCACGGCCAAACCGGCGGGGCTGATCTCCACGTCGAATCCGCTGCCCTGCGTATATTCCTTCCACGACGTTCCATCGTACGCCGAGATCGAGCGGGCCGTCGCCACCCAAACGGTGCCGTCCGGAGCGATTTCCAACCCATACATGAGATCTGGGTATTCACCGGTGGCGTAGGCTTCGACGGCGAACGATCCCCATTCCCCGTCCTTGTAGTAGTGAATACCCTTGTATCCGCCGACCCAGATACTCCCCTCCGCGCCGCAGGCTATATAATCGCCCCCGATATATTCCTCTCCACCGGGCGGGATTTCCTCCCACGCCCTTCCGTCGAACACCAGCACCATCGAAAAGGTGGAGGCGTATATCTTTCCATCCGGGCAGGCGGCCATATCCTCGACGTCGAGGCTGTAGAAATCGGTGTTCTCCTCGGTATACGTCTTCCACCCCCCGTCGTTCAGGCAGGTGACCCCGTTGTCCGAGGTTGCAAAACATGCGAAATCGCCCACCGAGCCGCCGGAGGACGGGCCGCCTTCGGCATCCCCTTCCTTCGTGGCTTCGGGTTGGGCTTGCGTTTGCACGGCGGTTTCCCCCGCGGGTTGGGCGGTCACAGCCGTGTCTGCGGTCGGCGTGTTCTCCGCCGCTTGAGGTTCCGCGCCGCTGAGTGCACACGCCATTTGCACCGCCGCCAGAATCATAAAAACGGCGGCCGGCGCCGCTAACTTCCGCTTGCTGGTTGCTGTATCCATTTCCCCTCCTTTGGATATATTGGTTTTTTCTTCGGGCGTGCAGATGGATTTCATGTTATCCCCCTTCTTGGAAAAAAACGGATTTGAGTAGTGGCACAATTATATCCCCGCCCTGCAAATTCGGCAAATGCCAAGGATCAGCGGGGGCAACGTTGTTCTTCTTTTTTTCCAAGGCTATCCTTTCTATGCTTGAGGAGGAACACCCGGATTCCCGGCCCGAAACGATGCCGGCCTCCCGTTTCATTTCTCTTTTTTCTTGACTTTTTTCAGATGGCCGCCGTCACATCCCCCATTTTCGAGTAAGATCACCATTCTTTGCGATAACTGCCGGAAACCTTCAAAAGAGACCCCCTGAGCGCTTGCCCCTCCGGCCTCTCTGCCGAAGGCAGGTTCGCGCCCCCCTCGGTGGGCATTTCACCGGGGGGAGCGGTGGCAGCGAAGGGGCTAAAAATTCTGTATCAGATGCTTCGGTTCGCTCAGCATGCCCCCTTTTTCAGAGGTTTCCACCTATTCATACGGTGACCGGTCCGAAAAGTTGTTCCCAGTCGGCCTGCCCGAGATTTTCAACCGTTTCGTGCGCCCCCGCGCCGAGCAACGCTTCCGCCGGCTGGTTGGTGGTCAGCCCGATCACCCGCCCGATCCCCGCGGCGCGCGCCGCCTGGATGCCAGAAAGCGAATCCTCGACCACGACGCACCGCGCCGGATCCCGCTTCAGGTTTTCCGCCGCCTTGAGGTAGAAATCCGGCGCCGGCTTGCCGGGCAGGATCCCGTCGTCGTAAACAATCAGCCTGGTGTTGAACCAGCGGTCCAACCGCAGCCGCCGGACGAAAAAATCCACGTTCTCGATGATCGAGACGGTGGCGATGGTGCGCGGAATCCCCCGTTCGCGCAGGTACTCCAGCAACTCCTCGGCGCCGGGCGAGAGCCGGAAGGCCTCGCCCTGCTTCCGGCATAGGTCCCGGTAATGGGCTTCCTTCTCCCCCACCAGCCGCGCGGATTCCTCCCGGCTGAGCGGCCGCCCGGCCAGGTATTCCATCGTCCCGCGGCTGTCGCGCCCGTGCATGATCCGCGCCGTTTCTTCGGGCGTGAAGGGGCGCCCGCGGATTTTAAAAGCCGCCGCCTGCCAGCTTTCCTCCACCAGCGGCCCGTCCCACCACAACACCCCGTTGAAGTCGAAAATGATTCCTTGAAAAGGCGTCAACCGTTAACCTCGATTCTTTCGGAAAGCAACGAGACGATGGACCATGGACCATGGATTCTCGACCATCAGTATTTCGACGATGGACCGCAGACCATAGACCATGGACCATCGTCGAGTATTCCATCGCGTTTACATCTCCCCAAATTCCATTCGGTGCGATATCGGATGTTAGCGGATTCCTCGAGCCCCCTCCCCTTTCCCTCCCCATATTGGGGAGGGGGTAGGAGGTGGGGTCCGGTCTTCACGATGGTCGGTTGTCGATGGTCTATGGTCGGCCCTTCCTCCCCCGGCCTACTTTCTCATCCTCCAGGAACCCGCGCAACTCGAACAACTGATCGCGCAGCGCCGCGGCCTTCTCGAATTCGAGGTTGCGGGCGGCGGTGCGCATCTCCTTATCGAGTTCGCGAGCCACGCGCTCGGCTTCCGCACGCGAGAGCCCCGCCCCCGCTTCCCCGGCTTCCCGGGATGGCTCCGGCGCGCCGGAGCGCAGGCGTTGGGTCAGGTCGCGCACCGCCTTGACGATGCTCACCGGTTCGATTCCGTGGGCTTGGTTGTACTCGACCTGGATCTTGCGCCGCCGCGCGGTCTCGTCGATCGCGCGCTGCATCGAATCGGTGACCTTTTCGGCGTACATGATCACTTTGCCCTGCACGTGGCGCGCCGCGCGGCCGATGGTCTGGATCAGCGAGGTGTCGGAGCGCAGGAAGCCTTCCTTGTCGGCGTCGAGGATCGCCACCAGCGATACCTCCGGCAGGTCGAGCCCCTCGCGCAGCAGGTTGATCCCCACCACCACGTCGTATTGCCCCAGCCGCAGGTCGCGCAGGATCTCCACCCGCTCGAAGGTCTGCACCTCCGAGTGCAGGTAGTGGACCTTGATCCCCAGCTCGGCCAGGTAATCCGCCAAGTCCTCCGCCATCCGTTTGGTCAGCGTGGTCACCAGCACCCGCTCCCCGCGGCCGGTGCGCGCGCGGATTTCGGCGATCAGGTCGTCCACCTGCCCCTGGGCCGGGCGCACTTCCAGGTCGGGGTCGAGGATCCCCGTCGGCCGGATGATCTGCTCCACCACCCGCTCGGCGCGCTCCATCTCGTAGGGTCCGGGCGTGGCCGAGGTGTAGATCGTCCGGCCCATGCGGGCTTCGAACTCCTCGAACGAAAGCGGCCGGTTGTCCAGCGCCGAAGGCAGGCGGAATCCGTAATCCACCAGGGTCTGTTTGCGTGAGCGGTCGCCGCCCGACATGCCGCGCACCTGCGGAACGGTCATGTGGCTTTCGTCGATCACCAGCAGGTAATCCGGCGGGAAGTAATCCAAGAGCACCCACGGCGGGGTGCCCGCCGCCCGCCGGTCGAAGTGGCGCGAGTAGTTTTCGATGCCCGAGCAATAGCCCACCTCGCGCAGCATCTCCAGGTCGTAGCGCGTGCGCTGTTCGAGGCGTTCGGCCTCGAGCGGTTTCTCGGCGGCTTTGAAATGGGCCACCCGCTCCGCCGCCTCGGCTTCGATATCGGCGATCGCCGCGCGCATCGATTCGCCCTCGGCGATGTAATGCCGCGCCGGGTAGATGGTGACCGAATCCGGTTCGGCGAGGATCTCCCCCGTCACCGGCTGGAGCTCGCTGATCCGCTCCAGCTCGTCGCCGAAAAACGAAAAACGGAAGACCGCTTCGGCGTAGGCCGGCATCACCTCGAGCGTGTCGCCGCGCACCCGGAAGGTGCCGAGCTTGAGCTCGGTGTCGTTGCGCTCGTAGTGAATGTCCACCAGCTGGCGCAGGAGGGTCGTCCGGCGGTAGGTTTTCCCGCGCTCGAGCGGGATGATCACCTTGCCGTAGTTCTCCGGCGAGCCGAGGCCGTAAATGCACGAGACCGAGGCGACGATCAGCACGTCGCGCCGCGAAAGCAGGGCGGTGGTCGCCGCCAGGCGTAGGCGCTCGATCTCGGCGTTTGTCTCGGTTTCCTTTTCGATGTAGAGGTCCTGGCGCGGGACGTAGGCCTCCGGCTGGTAGTAGTCGTAGTAGGAGACGAAGTACTCCACCGCGTTCTCGGGGAAGAAATCGCGGAACTCGGCGTAGAGCTGGGCGGCGAGGGTTTTATTGTGCGCGATCACCAGAGTCGGTTTTTGGATTTGCGCCACCACGTTGGCGATGGTGAAGGTTTTGCCGGTGCCTGTGGCGCCGAGCAGGACCTGGTGCTTCTCGCCCTTGCGTAGGCCGTCGATCAGCGAATCGACCGCCTGCGGCTGGTCGCCGGTGGGCTGGTAGGGGGAATGCAGTTTAAACTCCATGGCGAAGGAGGATTCTATCAAAGCGCGGAGTGTTTTCCAGAGGGGGATTTTACCCCCCGGGTTCTCTTTCCCACCGTTCCTTTCAGGACCTGGGGGACCGAGGGGGTTCTGCGACTTGCTGCACACGTACCGCCGCGATTTGCATCGGTCGGATTGGTCCGGATTGACCGAGGCGTTTTCCACAGAGACCGACGCGGCCGCAAAGACCGCGTCGGTCCGGTCGTATATTGGCGGGATCGCTGTCAAGGCATCGGCGGGAAGGTGCCCGGCGGGGCGTACCAATCCTGCGGATTGATGTTGTCCACCACCGCTCCGGCGTCCACGAAAACCGGGATCAGGCTGTGGTCAGTGCAGGAAGCCAGCAGGCCGCAAGGCACCGCTTGGGTGTAGCCGGCCGCGCTTCCGCCGGGGAGCTTGTAGGCCACAACATAGTACTCGCCGGCTCCCACGCTGAGCGCATATTCGCCTTGGCCGTCGGCCGTGGTCACGTCCGCCTCGACCTCCATCGTGGCCGTGCGGAAGGCGACGACCCGCTGGGCGGGAATGAAGTCGCTCGGGTAGCTCAGCTTGCCGCGGATTATCCCCGGCGCACTCAGGTCCGGCGGCGTCATTTGCGCCTCCAATGTTCCGGGCAGATCGGAAAGTAGCGCGGGCGCTTCGGTCAGCATGTAGCCGACGGTGCCGCCCATGGCTTCCAAAGTCCCTTGTATCCCGCCCACGTTCGGGCAGGCACAAGCCAAACCGACAAGCACAAAACCCGCCAGGATCGGAAAGAACCTGCGCATGGCGCCTCCTTTGGAAAAAAAAAGACGGGCTTGAAATTCTGCCGGGATTGTATCAGAAGGCGGCGGTCTCCATCGGCCGCGGGAGTCGGACGGGAGGATCCATCCGGATGATTTTCACACCTGACAGGTGCCGTCGACCTGTCAGGTGCGCGGCTCCGGCCGAGTCTCCGGCGCAGCGGCATGCCCACTCCGCAAGGCGGCCGCCAGCGATGCGCCGTACAAGAAAAACCCCAGCGGCGTCAGCAGGAGGTAGAAAAGGATGTTCGTCTGAATCTTCGCCCCAAGCCAGACTGCCGGGGCATACACCGCCGCCGCGGCGGTGGGAATCAGCAGCAGGGCGGCCAAAACCGGGAGGCGGGTGTGCGCCAGCGGCTCGGCCAGCAGGCTCCCCTGCGCCTCCTTCCGCCGGTTGATCCACAACGCGCAGAAGGTGAGGCCCATCAGGATCGGCAAAACGCAAAACGCAACCGGTTGTTCGATCCCCCGAAAGAGAAAGAAGAACGCCGCCAGCCCGCCCAGCGCGATCCCCTCCGGCGGATGGATCCGCGCCGGCGACCTTCGTGCCGAAAGAAAAACGCCGTAGGCGACGATCAGCGCCCCGGTCGCGACCGTCGCGAACAGGATGAATTCGGGAACGGTCGCGTGATATTCGGATTCGTTCGCGAGCCAATTGATCCCCCAGGCGCCGAAGAACAGGCCGATGCCGGCCGCGGCCGGAAGCAGGAACGCGCGGCGGCGGCTGAGGATCTCCGGCACAGCCCATAACCCGAGCGCGACGCTGATCGGCGCGTGCCAGGCCAAGCCGGTGAAGGAGATCGAGAGCGGAAGCATCTCGTAAGCGGTGCCGACGATCACGCCTTCGGTCAGCCAGCCGAACACCGCCCCCGCCAGGAAGACCGCCGCCGCGCGCCGCACGCGGAAGATCGAGATCACCGCCAGCGCCGCGTATCCGGCCAGGCAATAGGCGATGTAGGTGTTGAGGTAGTTCCCGGGCCCGTCGATCCCCGGCCGGAACCGCGCCCAAAACAGGTGCTCGGAGAAAAACATCAGGATGTACCCGGCGGAGAGGACGAGCGCCAGCCGGCGGGCGGCCGCGCGGATCAAGGCGCCTCCGCCGGAAGGCCGGCGGCGGATCGGCGAAATCCCTCCGGAACGCGGACGAGGACAAACAACGCCAGCAGGGCGAAGGCCGCACTGCTGAGGAGCAGCGCCGTGTACCCGAGGTTGCTTCCCGGGGCCGCACCGTTGAGGAAATCGATCGCCGGTCCCGTCAGACGGCTGAAGGCGCCGGCGCCGGCGGTGGCCAAGTTCGTCAGCCCGAGGAATTTGCCCGCCTCGGCCTGCGGCGCGAGGTCGGTGGCCAAGGCCCAGTTGGCGGTGATGAACACGCCGGCGCCGGCGCCGATGATCGTGCCGCACAGCAGGACCGTCTCCGCCGTTCGCGCCGGGATCATCAGCAGGCTGCCGCCGGCGACAAGGAACGCCGCGAGCACATGGAGAGGCTTGCGCCCGAACCGGTCGCACAGCCAGCCGCTGCCGAAGGCGGTGGCGGTGAGGGAAAGCGCGATCACCGCCATCAGATCCCCGGTCAGCTTCACCGGGTCCTCGGCGGGAAGGGTGTCGCGGATGAAATATTGCGAAAACGCCTGGACTCCATAGACGCCCGCCAGGAACACGAACCGCGAAACGATCAGCCAGGCGAATCCGGGGGCCGTGTCCCACTGCACGCGGAACATTCCGCCGAGCCGGACGCCGAGCGACCCGGTCGCCGCCCGCGCGCGGCTGTCTTCCTCGCGGGATCCGAGCAGGGTCATCCCGGCGGTGAAAAGCATGACCGCGGCGATGATCCCGACCGCCGGAATCCAATTCGAACCGTCCCCGCGCAGGTAACGCCCCATGATCAACGACGCGGCGATCATCCCCAGCATGTCGAGCGCGCTTTTCACCGCGCTGCCGCGGCCCATCAGCGCGGGCGGGATCCGGTCCGGAAGCAGGCCCTGCGCCGGCCCGTGCGCGGTGTTGGAGGTGAATTGCAATCCGACGTACCCGATCGCCAGCCCGGGTACGCCGCCGGCCGCCGCCAGCAGGCCGAGGAAAGCGAGGTTGCCCAGGTTGCCGAAGAGAATCAGCGGACGGCGCCTGCCCCAGCGCGAAGCCCACCGGTCGCTGACCGACCCGGAAACCGGCTGGACGACCATCGCGATCACCAAACCCGCCGCGGTCAGCACGCCGAGCACGGTGTTCTTTTGCCCGTCCGGGACGTAGAGCAGGAGGATCGCCGGCAGAAGGATCAGATGCAGGCTGTTCCATAAAAAAGAAAGGCCGAAGAAGTACGCATTGAGGGTTAAAAATTCCCAGGCGGTGACCTTGCGCATAAAGTCTCCTAACCTAACCCCCTTACCCCTTCTCCCCTTTCCCCCTTCCCTTAAGGGAAGGGGGAAAGGGGTCGGGGGATTGGAGGTTAGGTGGCAGCAGTTCCGCAATTTTCTCCATCACGATTCTATCCGTTTCCCGGTCGCGGTCCTCCGCCTCCCTGAACCCGGAAACCCGCTCTCCGGACGGCGCAAAGACCGACCCGGTCTTGAAGACCGCGTCGGTCTGAGGAAGGCGAAACGGCTCGCCGAACCGCAGGCAAAACGCGCCGTCCGTCTCATACGCCCCGACCGGGACCGGCGTGTATCCCAGCGCGGCCAGGTGTGCGATGAAGCGGCCGGCCCCTGAGGGCGGCGGCTTCAGCCGGCCGTCGGGCGAATCCATCCCCTCGGGCGCGAGCGCGATGTCGGGGCGGCTCCGCCGCGCGAGGCGGAGGATGCGCCGCACCGAATCCGCGCGCGCCCCCGCATCCTCCGGCCGCGGAGGCATCGGCGGCATGAGCGTGAAGCCGTACATCCGCGCGATCCGCGCCAGCGCCCAGCGGCTGAGCGGCGTTAGCAGGCGCGAACGCAGCGGATCCGGAAAGGTCCAGGCGGCGGTCATCGGCCAGTGCAGCCCCGGCCCGACAGCCGGGGCGGGTTCGCGCCTTTCCCCACGAAGCGGGGAGTTCGCCGCGGCAGTGAGAGCGATCGCAGTCCACCAAGCTTTGAATCCAGGTCGTGAATAGTGATTGACCAAGAAGAGAAAGGGTCTGCTCCCCGCAGGCGCGATTCCTACCACGGTGAAGGACCGGACGCCTTGGATCAACCGTGATGCGTCTGCGACGAAGGACCGCCGCCGTCCAAAAAGAAAATCCCGCAGGATTAGAAATGTAATCCGCGCGGGATACCGATATTTCGGGGGCATGGAGGAATTTTAATACAATGCGGAGGACATACCTTTTCACCGCCAAGGCGCGAAGATCGCAAAGTAATTTTATTGAACTCTCAGCGTTCTTGGCGGCTTTGCGGTGAAGAGGCTTCAGCCCCGGAACCCCCGCAACCGCAGGCTGTTGGTCACCACAAAGACCGAGGAGAACGCCATCGCGCCGGCGGCCAGCATCGGGTTGAGCAGGCCGAAGGCCGCGGCCGGGATCAGGACGACGTTGTAGAAGAAAGCCCAGAACAGGTTCTGGCGGATGGTGCGCAGGGCGCCGCGCGAAAGCCGGATCGCGCGCGAGACGCCCCGCAGGTCGCCGGAGATCAGCGTGACCGGCGCGGCGGCCATGGCGATGTCGGTCCCGGTGCCGAGGGCGATCCCGACATCGGCCTGCGCGAGCGCCGGGGCGTCGTTGATGCCGTCGCCGACCATCGCCACTTTTTCGCCTTCCGCCTGCAGGCGCGCCACTTCGGCCGCCTTGGCGTCCGGCAGCACTTCGGCCAGCACCCGCTCGATCCCCGCCGCGCGCGCCACCGCTTCGGCCGAGCGCCGGTTGTCGCCGCTGATCAGCGCCAGCTTCACGCCCGCTTGTTTCAATTCCCGGACCGCGTCGAGGGATCCTTCCTTTAATTTGTCCGCGACCGCGATCAATCCGGCCAGCCGGTCGTCCACCGCGACGAGGAACACCGTCCGCGCCGCCGCCTGCAGGCGGTCGATCTCGTCCCGCAAGGGGGCGGAGGAGATCCCGACTTCGGCGAGCATCCTTTCGTGGCCCACCCGCACCGTGCGGCCGGAAATGACGGCTTCGATCCCGCGGCCGGGATCGGCTTCGAACAATTCCGGATCTTCCAGCGTCAGCCCGAGGGCCGCCGCCGCGGCCCGGACCGCGTCGGCCAGCGGGTGCTCCGAAGGCTTTTCGGCCGATGCGGCGATCCGCAGCAGCTCATCCTTGCCTCCGGGGAACGCACCGGCAATCACATCCGTAACCTCCGGAAGTCCGCGAGTCAATGTGCCGGTCTTGTCGAACGCGACGGTCGTCACGCGGCCGGCGCTCTCCAGGGCTTCGGCGCTGCGGAAGAGGATCCCCATCTCGGCCCCCTTCCCGGTCCCGACCATCACCGCCGTCGGGGTGGCGAGGCCCATCGCGCACGGGCAGGCGATCACCAGCACCGCCACCGCGCGGATCAGCGCCGTGGTGAACGCATCCGGCGCGTTCGCCGCCAGCCCGGCCATTAACCAGGCCGCGAACACCACCGCCGCGGCGAAAATCACCGCCGGGACGAACCACTCCGAGATCTTATCCGCCAACCGCTGGATCGGCGCTTTCCCGCCCTGCGCCTCTTCGACCAAACGCATGATCTGCGCCAGGACCGTGTCCCGGCCGGTGGCGAGCGCCTTCATCTTGAAGGCCCCCCGGCGGTTGATCGTCGCGCCGATGACCCTGTCGCCCGGGCCCTTCGCGGCCGGGATTGGCTCGCCGGTGATCATCGATTCGTCCACATTCGAGCGGCCGTCGATCAGCTCCCCGTCGACCGGGACCTTTTCGCCGGGCCGGACAGCCAGGACGTCGCCCGGCTTAACCTCGTCGACCGGGATATCGCGCTCCGCTCCGTCTCGCAGGAGGCGGGCCGTCTTGGCCTGCAACGAGGCCAGCTTGCGCAGCGCGTCGCTCGTCCGGCCCTTGGCGCGCGCTTCGAGGAACTTGCCCAAAACGATGAGGGTGACGATGACCGCGGCGGTTTCGAAATAGACGTGACCCGGAAGGACACCCAGCATCACCGGGATGGAATAAAAATAGGCCGCCGATGATCCCATCGCAATCAGCACGTCCATGTTGGCCGACCCGCCGCGGACGGCCTTGACCGCCCCGGCGTAATACTGCCATCCGACCCCGAACTGCACCGGGGTGGCCAGGAAAAACAGAATCCAGTTGAACCATGGGGCCTGGCCGACGGTCGCGGGGATCAGCATGAAATCGCGCGCCATCGATAGCAGGAACAGCGGCACGGTGAACAAGACCCCCCACACGAGGCGGCGGCGCTGGTGCTCGATCTCCCTGCGGCGGGCGAGCGCCTCGGCGTCTTCGCCCGCGTCGGCCGCTTCCGCAACTTCCACCCCCGCCGCGGCGATTTCCCTGCGGATCTCGGCGGCGGCGGCCACGGTGGGGATGAATTTCACCAAAGCGCGTTCGGAAGCGAGGGAAACCTCCGCCGCAAGCACGCCGCGCAGGCCGCGCAGCCGGGTTTCCAGGCGCCGGGCCTGCCCCGGGTCGGAGAGGCGCTTGAGCGGGATCGCCTCTTCACCGAGGGCCACATCGTAGCCGGCATCCCGTATGCGCGCGACCAGCGCTTCCTGTCCGAGTGCGGCCGGGTCGTACGCTACGCTGGCCCGTTCCGATGCCAGGTTCACCTGGGCTTCGTGCACGCCGGGCAGGCGCTTGAGGCTGCGCTCGATCGTCGCCACGCAATTGGCGCAGGTCATTCCGGTGACTGGCAGGGTGACCCTTTCGTCGGCCATGGATTTCCTCGCGGAGCCTATTCGCCCTTCAAGCCCGCCTCGGCCTCAAACACGGAACACGGAACACGCCACGCGTCCGTTCCGGCGGTGTTAGATGTTCGACGGCTCGTAATCGATCTCGGTCAGCACGTCGCGGATGATCTCGAGCGCCGCCGGCGCGTCGAACTCCACCTCCACCTGCTTGGCATGCTCATCGCCGGTCACTTTTTTCACCCCGGTGATGGACATCAACTCCTTGGTGATGGTGCTGATGCAGTGATGGCAAGTGATGGACGGGATCTTGAGCGTGACGGTTTTCATGGTTTTCTCCTTATCCCGCCCCCCTATAGTCCCCCCATTTCCCTTCGAGAAATGGGGGGACGGCGATTTCCAGGGGGTCAAGAACGATTCGCCGCTTGAAATACTTCTGCAATCTCCTTGAGCACTTTCTCGCGCGCGTCCGGATCGCCGCCCCGGACGGCGGTGGTGACGCACGATTGCAGGTGGTTCTCGAGGATCCTGGACGAGAGCCGATTGAGTGCAGCCTGCACGGCCTGGATCTGGCGGATGACGTTGATGCAATACTCGTCGCGCTCGATCATCTTCGACACACCCTCGAGATGTCCGACGGCCACGCGGGCTCTCCGCAATACCTCTTCTTTTTCAGCCATTCTATATTGTCCTTACCCCACCCAGGGGGGTAGGGTATTAGAATATTAGCATTTAAATAATTAGGAGTCAATATGTCATATTAATCGATACGTGGTACGCGGGAGTCCCATGCCTCCAGCAGGCTGTTGGGAGATGGAGAGGAGGAGTGTGAGCCTGCCCCCGGGGGTTATTCGATATGTATCCCCAAGCCCGACCTCCTGCGGGGTGAGCGAAACCACCGAAAAATTCTGCGATTCCGCCCGCCCCCGGTGGGCTTGCCGGTGCAAGCTCGAGGGGTTTGGTGAGTGTACCGGGAAGTGAAGGATTTTTTAAGAATCGGAACCGGCTACGCGTCTTGTCCGAACAACTTCCGCACGGAGGTCTGCATGAGCACGATGATGGTGAAGATTCCCAGCACGGTCCCGAACGGCGTGAAGATGCAGCTGATCCCGGCCATGACCAGGCAGAAATAATAATGCCGTTTTTGGGAGAGGAAAAAGCCCGCCAGTCCCAGGCAAATCGCGAACGCCCATCCGGCGAGGATGATGATCGCCGGAATGGCGGTGAACGCCAATCCGAACAGGCCGGCTGGAAATGAATCCGGGAATTCGGAGCCGGCGAACAACGAGCCCGTCAGCATGGATATGCCGATCAGGAGGTGGAATATGGGGGTGCATGATAGCAATCCGGCGATGCCGGCAACGACGTAATGGAATATAGAGAGAATTGTGAGGTATTTGGTATCCTGTTCCATTTTTGGCTCCCTCTTGGTATAGGAATTTTTCCCCGCCTGAAAAAGTTGATCGAACCCATCCCGGCCGAAGGCCCGGGAAAGCCCGCATGCCTTCTGACCGCATCCCCAGACGAACTCGGCAAGACCGTTCGGTCCCCTGCAGACTCGATCCGGCCCGGCGGGTTGCCGGGGTTACCCGGCTGCATCCGGTTTTAATCCGACTCCTTCATGTTTGATCGGTGAAAAACCGGCTGGGAAAACGCTCCCCCCAGCGCAAAGACCTTCACCCGAGCCCGCACGAGCCGCAGGAACCGCCTGCGCAGTCCGAGCAGGAAGGCGCGTTCGTCCCGGCGACGCTTTTTCCGTCGCTTTGGGCGTGGAAAACCGACAGCTTGCGCCGGATGCGAGTGCCGCCGCAGGAAAGGCAGGCTGTCGGCGCGTCCGCCTCGTTCATCGGCCGCAGCAGTTCGAATTCGCGGCGGCAGGCTTCGCAGACATATTCGTAAAGAGGCATCGGTCATTTCTCCAACGGCCGATTGTAAACCCTCCCGAGCGGTTTTCCCAACCGGCCTTTGTCGTTCGCGTTCAGCGGGCGGGCTTCATGATCCGCAGGAAGGCCCGGACGACGACCGGGTCGAACTGCTTGCCGGAATTGCGTTCGATCTCGTCCAGGGCTTCCTTTTCCGAAAGCGCCTTGTGGTACGGGCGGTTGGTGGTGATGGCGTTGAAGGCGTCCACCACGGCGATGATCCGCGCCCCCTCGGGGATCGCCTCGCCCTTCAAACGGTCCGGATACCCGTCGCCGTCCCATCGTTCGTGGTGGTGGTAGATCCAGGGGATGATCTTGCGCAGCGGTTCGACCGGGCGCAGGATTTGGGCGCTGTGGTAGGGATGCAGATAGATGACGTTCCACTCGTCGGGGACCAGCTTCTCCGGCTTGCGCAGGATGTCGTCGGGGACGGCGATCTTGCCCACGTCGTGCAGCAGCGCCGCGAATTCCAGCATCTCCAGATCCGCCCCGTGCCAGCCGAGTTCGCGGGCCAGCTGGACCACAACCTTAGTCACGTCCTCGGAATGGCCGCGGGTGTACGGATCGCGGGCGTCGATCGCGGTAGCCAGCGAGGAGATCGTCGCCACCGAAATGGCGCGGACATCTTCGAACAGCTGGGCGTTCTCGATGGCAATCGCCGTCTGGGCGGCCAGCGCCTCACACAGCGACTGGTCGGCTTCGGAGAACCTGCGTTGCTGCTGGCGGTTGATCGCCAGCAGAACCCCCAGCACCTTCTTACCGTGGATCATCGGCACCGCCATCACGTCCCGGACCCGGAACCCGAGGGTCGCCGTTTCGTGCTCGGCTTCCTGCTTCCAGCGCGGATCGGAATTGACGTCCGCGACGATGGCCGGACGGCCCTCCAGAAACACCCAACCCACCAGCCCTTCGCCGGCGCGGTACTTCAATTCGGCCGGTCCGGAATCCGATCCTTCCCCGGAATGCTGCAGCACGAGCCGTTCCTCGACCTCGTTCCACAGAAAGACCCAGATCGCCTGGGCGTGGACGGCGGGGGGGACCGTGCGGACGATCAGGCGGACGACGTCTTCCAGATGCAGGCTGGTGGACACCGCCTGGCCGAACTCGTAGAGCGAACTCAGTTCGTGCACCCGGTGTTCCAACTGCTCGAAGAGGTTCGCCCGGTGGATCGATCCGCCGGCGATGTCGGCGGCGGCCTTCAGCAGCCTCAGCTCGTTCTCGCCGAATTGCGAACGGCTGGAGGAGGCCAGCAGCAGCACGCCCACCACCTCGTCGGCCGCGCGCAGCGGAATGCACACGGTGCAGCCGACGCCGCGCACCATCGTGCCGGAGTCGGGCGGAAAGACCAGCATCGGATCCCGCGGCAGGAACGGCGTTTGGCGGATCTCGCCGCTGGCGGCCGCCCCGCCGGTCAACCCCTCCCCGAGCGGAATCCGCCGGTCGATTACCTCCGCCGCCAGGCCTTCCGCCGCCCGGCAGACGACCTCCTGCCCGTCCACCAGGGAGATGCTGGCCGCATCCGCGCGCGCGATCTGCAGGGCCTGGTGCAGCAGCTGGGGAAGCATCTCGTGCAGGGTCATCGCGCCGCGCAGGACGCTGGAGAGCTCGTAGAGCGCGGCCACTTCCTCCAGCCTTCGTTCGGTTTCCTGCAACAGCCGCACCCGCTCGAGCGCCATCGCCGCAGTGTTGGCGAACGTCGTCAGCCCGCGGATGTCCTCCTCGGAAAAGGACCGCGGCTGGGAATAGCGGACGAACATCGTGCCGACCACCCGCCCGGACGCCCGCAGGGGCAGGCCGATCATCGCCTGCACCCCCGCGGCCGCCGTCTCCCGGGTGATCTCGGCCTGCTCGGGATCCGGCTTCTCCACGATCAGCGGCAGCCCGTCGAAATATACCCGCATCGTCAGGCCGTGCGGCCGGGGAGGCAGCTCGGACGCCGCCGTTCCGCGCCCGTCCACGGTCAGGCGCAGGACAACCTGGCCGTTCGGGTCGATCAGGGTGATGTTGACCGAATGGGCGCGGGCGGCCTTCGAAACCTTGGAGCAGATCGCCCGCGCCGTGTCGGATTGGGTCGAAAGGGAAATGATCTCCGAACCGAGCTCGTACAATCCCTCCGCCTGCTCGCGCCGGTGCAGTTCGGATTCGAACAGCTGGGCATTGTGGACTGCGCCGCCGATCTGTTGGCCGATCGATTCCAGCAGGTCCAAGTCGTCGACGGCGAAGGTGCGCTCGGCCTGGGTGAACAGCGTCAAAACCCCCAGCGATTGATCCTTGGCGATCAGCGGGGTGCAGGCCACCGTCTGGAAGCCGGATCGGAGGATCTGCTCCAGCAGGCCGTCGGCGGGAAACTCGGCCGGAACCGCCACGGAAACCTTTTTGCGCAGCGTCGCCGTCCCGATCCCGCGGTGGGAGGTGTCCACCCGGCTCAGTGCGGCGGCCAGGTCCTGCGAAAGCGCCTGTTGCACCTTCAGCCGGAGGGCGCCCTTTTCCGCCAGCAGAATCGCCCCGGCGTCCATCTTTAAGAGGTCCAGGACCCGCTCCAGCGAGATGGTCAGCACTTCTTCCAGCGCCAGGGTCTTGGAAGCCGCCCGGTCGATGGCGTACAGGGTCGAGAGGCGGTGAGTCTGCCGTTCCACCGCGGCCGAAAGCGCGCCGCTCCAATCCGCCATCTTCAAACGCATCGCATCGAACGCCCTGGCCAGCTCGGCGGTTTCGTCGCGGCCCGCGGCGCGGATCGGCGTCGAGAGGTCGCCGTCCGTCAGGCGCCGGGTGGCTTGGAGCAGCTCGCGGATCGGGCCGACGAACGCCTCCAGATAAATCCAGACGAAGAAGATCGCCGCCGCCATGATCAGGGCGCCGAAATAGACAAATTGCCAGCGCAGGGTGTTCAACAGGCCGTACACCCGGCTCTCGGGAGATACGATCACCATCCTCCAGGGAGCGTTTTCCATCGGGACGATGGCCGCGATCAGACTCTCCTCGGCCTGGATCCGATTTCGGTCCAGGCGCGTCAGGCCGGCCTCCCGCTTTTCCAGATATGGGAACAGGTAGGCGTAATTCGCCGCCGGGCGTACGGTCAGCCGGCCCTGGGAGTCGAGCTCCAGGGTGTTTCCGGCCGAATCGACGACCATGGAGTAAGCGCCCCCCGCTTCGGCCGGGCCGGCGAAGTCGCGGAAGGGGGCCGTGTCCAGATAGATCCACCCGCCGAGCCAGCAACCGTCCCCGCCCCGGGAATCCGGCACCGGCGCCAGCAGAACGGTCCGGGGCGATCCCCCTCCGTCGATGTCAAAATCGCCGGTTTGGCGGGCGCCGGTTTCAAGCGCCCGCCCGACGGCCGGGGACTTGCGGAGGGATTCGGCCGCTTGTTCGTCCAAGGCCGGTTCCGCCGCGAGCAGCGACCCGGCGCAATCCAGGAGGAACGTTCCGCCGGGAAACAGCCCGCTCGCGGCCAACGCGCTCAGGGTTTCTTCCCGGTCGGCCGGCGGATCCGCGCCGCTCCCGAGCGCATCCGCCTGATGGGTCAGGACCTGAAAGGAGGCGTCCAACCGCACGTCCAGGCTCTGCGCCGCCAGCCCGGCGGACTGCAGCTGCATCTGCTGCGCCTGGAGGGTACTGTCATCCAGCGCGTCGGACCCCAGGAAGGCGAACAGCGCCAGCAGGAGGATGACGGCGGCGACCGCCATCACCACGGTGCGAAGAACGATCGGAAAGTGGCGCAATGCGCGGATCATTTTTCCCGTGCGATCGAGAATCGGTCGAAATCCTTCACCACGGTCGTCTCCGCAAACACCGCCCGGGCTTCCTCCAAAACCTCCCGGTCGCGGTACCGCCGCGAAAGGTGGGTGAGGAACAGCCGGCGGACCCGAGCGTCGCGAGCCAGCTGCGCCGCCTGCCGGGCGGTGAGGTGGGAGAACTCGCGCGCCAGTTCCGCCTCCACGTCCAGATAGGTGGCTTCGATCACCAGCGCGTCGGCGCCGCGGCAACGTTCCAGGATATTATCCGTCCTTCCGCAGTCGCCGACAAACGCCAGCCGGGTCCCGGGCGTCAGCGGCCCGAGGACCTCGTCCGGCTCGACCGCCGAACCGTCCGGCAGCGTGACGGCCTTGCCCGCCACCAGCCTGGCGCGCAATGGGCCGGGCGGCACGCCCAGGCTTTCCGCCCTCTCGGCCAAAAACGGACGGCGCGCCTTCTCCTCGAACAGGAAGCCGAAGGTCCCGCCGCCCCGGTGGGTCACCGGAAAGGCGGAAAGCCGGAAGGTTTCATCCTCGATCAGGCACCCCGGTTCGATGGTGTGGAATTCGACCGCCACCGGAGGGCGGCCCCCCCTCAGCACCACTCCGTACAGCAGGTCGCGGATCCGCGCAAGCGCCGGCGGCCCGGCCCAGATCTCCAGCTTTTCCATCGCCTCCCAGCGCATGAAGGTGGAGAGCAGGCCGGCCAGTCCGAGGATGTGGTCCAAATGCGAATGGGTGATCAGGATTTTATCCAGCCGCTTGAACCCCAGGCCGGATTGCAGGATCTGGCGCTGGGTTCCCTCGCCGCAGTCGATCAGGAACCGGTACTCCTTGTGCAGGACCATCTGCGCGGGCAGGCCGCGCTGGATGGAGGGGGCGGAAGCGGAGGTGCCGAGGAAAACGATGTCGAACAAAGGTTGCTCCGGAGATCCAGGCTGAGTGCAAGGGGATTCTACCGCAAAGGCCATCCTGAATCCGCATCCTCGGACGTTTCCCGGACACCCTCGGACGACACTCCCCTTCCATCACATCCAGTCCGCCAGAAACGACGGGTGAAAGCCGTATAAAAAGGTTCCCGGCGGCGGCGGAATCAACCGGCACGAGCCGTGCAGGGCTACCTCCAGTACGGCCGACGCTTCCAGCAATGCGCGAAGGAAAATCGCCCCCCCGGTCCGAATCTCGCGCAGGTAAAACCTCAAACCGGCGGCCGCCGTTCCTCCCCGCGAGGAAAACCGATCCCGACTCCGCCGGGCTTCCGGCAGGTTGACACATTATTTTTTTTGAATATAATTGCTTTTAAACATTCAGGATATTGAATATGAAAAAGCCGACCGACAACGCAATCCTCCGGACAGCCAGGGTTCTGGATGCGATCGCGCCGCCCGCCCGTCTGGGAATCATCCGAGTTTTGGGCGGCGGCGAATCGTGCGTCTGCCACCTCGAAGCGCGGTTGGGAATCCGCCAGGCCGCCCTTTCCCAGCATCTGATGGCACTCCGCAAAGCCGGATTGATCAAGAACAGGCGCGACGGGCGGTTCATTTATTACCGACTTGCGGATCCGGCGCTGCTCGAGCTGATCGGTTTGGCGGCAAGGATCGCTGGGGTGAACACGGACCTTTCCGCGGCGGTCCGTGGCCCGATGCCCCAAAAATGCCATTGCCCGAATTGCGCGGATCACCCCGCGGGCGAATAACGAGATCGATTCCAAGCAACAAACATGGAGGCCCCATGGTGGAATTGTTCGGCTCCCTGCTTCGCGGCGGCTTGGGCAACCTGGCGGCCTATCTCGCCGCACATGTGCTCCTGTGCCTCGTACCGGCGTTCTACATCGCCGGCGCGATGACCGCGCTCATCCCCAAGGCGTCGGTGACGCGCTTCCTCGGACGCAACACCCCTAAGTGGATATCCTACCCGGCGGCCGCACTGGCCGGTTCGGTTTTGGCGGTTTGTTCCTGCACCATCGTCCCGCTCTTCGCCGGGATATATAAGAAGGGCGCCGGGCTCGGACCGGCGATTACCTTCCTGTTTTTTGCCCCGGCCGCCAATATCCTGGCTCTGGTGTACACCGGAGGCGTGATCGGCACCGACCTGGCTTTCGCCCGCCTGTTCCTCTCGCTCGCGTTCGGGATCGGGATCGGCCTGATCATGGCGCTGATCTTCCACAAATCGGACGTCGCCCACGACAAGGACACCGACGAAGTGTTTGCCGGACAGCGCGGCAAGGGGATGCGCCGCGCGGCGCTGGCGTTCCTGCTGATCCTGGTGGCCCTACTGCTCTCGGGCACGCTCAAGGTCGGGTTGCTGACCAATTCGTACGGACAGGCAACCCTGCCGATCCCCGGCGTGGATAAGTTCCAGGATGTCCTGTACACGCTCGTCCCCTACAACGCCGCCAAAGGCGAGGAAGGCGTCACCGCCCAGGGCGCGATCCTGATCGGGCTCCTAATCCTGGTCGGCATCGCCTCCTGGAAGGGTTTCGACAACATCCACAGCGGATTTTCCGCCTGGACGTGGGCCGCGCTCGGGTTGACCGGGCTGACGCTGCTGACCGCCGCGCTCGGCATGCAGCCGCACCTCGGCGGATTGGATATCCTCTTCACCGGGAAGTTCTTCGCGGTGCTTGCGGCTCTTGCCGTCCTCGGGTGGTTGCTGCGCAAACGGCTGAGCGAAGACGAACAGCGCGATTTCCTCTGGGAATCCTGGCGCTTCGTCAAGCAGATCTTCCCCCTGCTGGTGGTCGGCGTGTTCGCCGTCGGCATGATCCGTGTGATCATCCGTCCGGAGTGGATCGAAGCGCTGGCCGGATCGAACACGCTGCCCGGCAACCTGGCGGGAGTGATCTTCGGCGTGTTCATGTACTTCCCCACGCTGGTGGAGGTGCCGATTGCGAACATGTTCCTCAGCCTGGGAATGCACCGCGGCCCGCTGCTGGCGTACCTGATGGCCGACCCGGAGCTGAGCCTGCAGAGCATCCTGATCACCGCGGCCATCATCGGCCGACTTAAGGCCTGGGTGTACGTATTCTGGGTGGCGCTGTTCAGCATGCTGGCCGGCCTGATCTACGGCGCCTGGATCGACGGAACCGGCCTGGGCCTGCTGGCGCTTTTCCTGGCGGCATTCCTGGCCGTCCTGGCTGGGTTGCTCATTCTCATCAACCGCAGGGTCGCCCGCGTGCAGGCGGAGATCCCGGTGTCGGGAGAGTAAAATACTTCAGGCGCAAATCCATTCTTGCGGAGGAAAAAACATGCTCACCATAAAAGTTCTCGGCTCCGGCTGCGCCAATTGCAAAAAAGTGGAGGCCGTCGCCCGGCAGGCGCTCGAGGCGAAAGGCCTGCAAGCGGAGTTGACCAAGGTCACCGATATCAACAAAATAATGGAATACAACATCCTGGCCACGCCGGGGCTGGTCATCAACCAGAAGGTGGTTTGCTCCGGACGGATCCCCGGCCCGGAGGAAGTAGCCGCCTGGCTCGCCGACGCGGCGGAGGATTCCGCATGAAACGCAAGGTGTTGTTCCTTTGCACCGGCAACGCCGCCCGCTCGCAGATGGCCGAGGCGATCGTCAATTCCCGGCTCGGGGAGGTTTGGGAGGCTTTCAGCGCGGGAACCCG
The DNA here is from genome assembly GCA_016928575.1 of Anaerolineales bacterium. Classification (NCBI taxonomy): domain Bacteria; kingdom Bacillati; phylum Chloroflexota; class Anaerolineae; order Anaerolineales; species Anaerolineales bacterium. Next base: position 995 of record JAFGKK010000089.1, on the reverse strand, counting down.
TCCGGCGGAAAGCGCCCGTCCGGCGGCGCTTGCGGCGTTGGCGGAAATCGGGATCCGGTACGCGGGCCGCCCGAAAATGGCGGCCGGTTCCGCGGAACGGATTTCAACCCGGTCGCCGCGTTATGCGATCACGCGGCGGGGAACAGCCCGATCCGGCGGGGGAAGGGCAATGCGCGCACCTCGGATGTCCCGATCCTGCCGCGGCGGGCGCGGACGAGGATATCGCTGCGTCCTTCCGGGATGCGCACGACGACATCCGGCACCGGATCGCCGCTTCGCTGTGTGCGGATTAGAATGACGGGAACATGCCCATCTTCGACCATTTCGGTTTTCTCGCGCCCCTGTACGATCGGATCTTCCGGCCTTCCGATCCGAAAACACTGATCGACCGCCTCGAACTGCCCGTCTCCGGCGCCCTGCTCGACGCCGGCGGAGGAACGGGGCGGATTGCGCAATTGTTTTCCGGGATGGCCGATCCGATCATTGTGGCCGACCTTTCCCATCCGATGCTGACCCAAACCCGGGGCAAGAACGGCCTCCGCCCCGTCTGCGCGCACACCGAACGACTGCCCTTTCCGGATGGCTTCTTCGACCGGATTCTGATGGTCGACGCCCTCCACCATGTGTGCGATCAGCGCCGGACCGCACTCGAACTCTGGCGGGCGCTCGCGCCGGGCGGCAGGCTGGTGATCGAGGAACCCGACTTGCGGTCCTTCGGCGTCAAGCTGCTTTCGATCGCCGAAAGGCTGGCGTTGATGCGGAGCCGGATCCTCGCCCCGCAGCAGATTGCGGATCTTTTCCGCTTTGACGGCGCGCGGGTCCGCATTGAGGCGGAAAACCATATCGTCTGGATTATTGTTGAGAAACCCTAAAACCTTTGGACAGGATGAACAGGATTTTTCAGGATTGGAGCCTGTTGCTTGGGTCCACTTTGAAAAAGCCAAAAAAGAACCCCCGTTGAATCAGGGAATTATCCTCTGAGGAAGGCGATTCTT
>JAFGKK010000088.1 GCA_016928575.1 Anaerolineales bacterium | reverse complement strand
GTACAATCTCGTCGCTGATGATGGAGGGTTGGTATGGGGCGGCCGGATTACACCGGAATCGGTGGCCGAATTGACCGGAATTTGCTCGAAAAACAGTAAAATCGGATGGCGATGATTATTATATCCCCGCGCATCCATAATTTCATCTTCCTTAACCGTACCGTTCAATCCGCAGGCGGCGGCATTTTTCCGTAAACCACCGGTTCGGGCATTTTCCATCCCCATCGGCGTGTTGTCAAAAAGCCGGTCGAGCTCCCGGTACGTCCGCCGCGCGGGCTGGAATATCCCGATTTGCATGCGGGCCGATTCACATCCCAACCCGAACAGAGTCGGCGAAATCGCGGTCGTCGATTGTGAATCTCAACGGCATCCGCTTTCTGTGCCTCATGTGCAATATGCGGCCGTTTTCGACGGTAAGGAGTGAACAACTCACAAAGGAAAGACGCGTCTACTGTTGTGTCACGAATGAACTACCGCGCGGCAAGCCGCGCGGTATCACGGAGCGCAACCCCTAAGAACTGCGCAGCCTGCCCTCGCACAGCGGGGGCAAGCCCCCCGCTGTGCGAGGGCAGGCGCGGGGTATTCATCATCCCGCGAAAGCGGGATAACTCTGTCAATATTCCGATGGTTCAAATGGCTGTCCGGAAAGCAAAAAAAAGACGCTTCGTTTTCGGTTATGTCGTCATTCCCGCGCCGGCCCTCGGCGCATTCTTCGCCGGGGGTGGGGTTTGGCGGGAATCCAGGGTTTCCATGGCTGGATGCCCGCTACGAACACGCGGGCATGACAATCCGGAGACAACCTAATGCTGTTTTGAGACAACCCCTCCAGGGATTGAGAGGCGTGTATTCCCGCCAGATACCAGCCGCCATTATTCTTTTTTCACCATTCTGTTGAATCAATCTTCGCCGGCAATGATTTTCCGGCGGTACAGGCGCTTCTACGAATAATTGCCGTTGGTTACCCGGCCGCTTCCGGGATGAGGATATCCTCCCGGACCCAGAGAATCCACTTCCCCTGCTGTACCGGCCCTTCGCGGTAGAACAGCCAGCCGAAGAAATCGGGCGGCCAGCCGTACCAGCCGCGGCTCTCGAAGGCCGCGAACGATTGCCCGCGGTAGACCGCCGTCAATCGCGGGGCGGCAACCGTGCCGTCGGAATATTCCGCGTACGGGGCGATCAGGACCGCCGGCGCCGCCAGCGCGTCCAGCGAATCCGCGTATTCCACCGCGCCGTATCCCACGAGCTCCCAGCCGAGCGCGGATTCTTCCGGCCCGAGGACGACCACCCGCAGTTCATCCTCCACGCCGGTCTGCCGCTCGGAGATCAGCTCGAGTTCTTCGCGCAGGCGCAGAAGATCCGCCGTCGCGGCCTCCGTCCGCCACGGCTCGTTTGCCGAAGCGCGCCGGATGTGGACCGCATTCCAGCCCGCGCCGGCTTGGGCCGCCAGGAGGATCCCCGCCCAGGCCAGCGCCAATCCCGGGAGCGACTGACTCCAATCCTTGCCCCAGTTTTCGGTGAACAGCGCACCCGCCAGCAAGCCGGCGATCAACCCAAGCAGAGCCAGGGCCAAATGCGCCCAGGCTTCCGCGGGACTCCGCTCAGCCAGATTGTGGAACGCCGCCATCTCTAAAAAGGAGAAAGCCGCCAGGGCAAGGACGGCGAAAACCTGCGCCGCGAGAAACACCGGCCGTTCCGCGAGGACAACGGATTCCAGCGCCCGGCGGATCACGCGCGCGGCGAGGATCGCCAGCGGCAGAAGGATCCACAGCGCTTCCTGCGGGAAGGCCGCCGCGCGGAGCATCGCCCACGCCGCGGCAACGGCGGCGAACAGCCCCCAAAAGCGGTCCTCGGCCGCGAGCAGACCTTTCCACAGGAGGAAGAGCCCGGCCACGCCGAACACCAGCGCCGCGGGCTCGTAGGCGAAGAAGAGCAGAATTGTTTCGAGGATCGGCGGCCAGCCGGAAAGGAACGCCGAGAGCCAATCGCCCGCACCGGCCGCCAGCGCCCCCAAGCCGCGCGGGAAGAAAAACAATCCTGTTCCTCCGGCGGCCAGCCCGGCCAGGAACCCGGCCGGGCCGCTGCGCGACTCCAGGAATTCGGCGAACGGCCTGCGGAGCGGGAATTCCTCCTGCGACTCCCCGGCGCCGGATTGCGAGATCCGCAGAAACCAATCGGCCGAAAGCGCGGCCGCCGCGATCGCCAACCCGCTCCACCCGACCGGTCCGGAAGCCGCCGCAACGCCAAGGATCAACCCGCTCCTCAGCGGCGTGCGGGCGGGCGCGCGCAGGTAGAAGATGCCAACCGCGGCGGCGAGGAAGCCGAGCGCCGCCCCGCCGGCCGTCGTAGAAGCCGCCCACAGCGAGGGCGAGAGCGCGAGGAACAGCGCGGCCAGGAACGCCTCGAGCCGCCCGCGCTCGTCCTTCAGCAGGCGCGGCAGAAACACGCACAGCGCGCCGGCCAGCGCCGGGAGGATCCTCGGCGCCCATTGCGAGGGGCCGGCGAGGAACAGCAGGCCGGCGGTGAGCGAGGAAAACAGCGCGCTGACCGAGGAGGAGGCCTGCCCGCGCAGGAGGTTCAAGGCGCCCCAGGCTTCCACCGCCTCCCGTTCGCTCAGCGGCGCGGCTTCGATGGCGGAAAGCCTCAGCAACAAGGCCGCTAGAAAAAGCGCGCCGTAGAGGGGCAGATCGAATTTTTCAAGAAACGCATCGACCGTGCCGCGCAGTTTCATGGTCGGCCCCTTTCGAAGATGATCACGCCGTCCGCCTCGTAGATCACGTTCAGGTGCAGGCGGAACTTTTCCAGCCCGCGGGTGCCATACAGCCGCTCCTCGAGCGGCCCGAAGTACACATAGCGAATTCCATAGCGGTCCAGAATCTCCTGCGCGCCGTACCAATCCGTCGTCCGGTAGAGCTGTTCGACGTCCGCGATCCGCGGGGCGTGGATCGCGCGCGTGCCGCGCCACTGGTCTTCGTGCCCGATCCAGCCGAGCAGGCCCGGGATGCCGGTATGCGTGGACACGCGCGCCGCATATTCATCGTAGTCGTTGCCGACCGCCTCGACCAACGGTCCGTTGTCGTGGATGTTTTGACGGATCCACGCGATCGCCGCAGCGTCCGCCGGATGCGCGTCGCGCAGGTAGGCCGAGGCGTCGAGCGTCGGCTCGTCGGAATAATTCTCGCTGCGGGTTTTGGTCCACACCGCCATGGGAAAGTAAACCGACCCCGCGATCAGGGCGGCGAAGACGGCGGCCGAAGCGGCGGCGGCGTATCTGCGGCGCGAAGCCGAGGCCGATTTTTCCCGGAGCGCCTGCGTCAGCCGCACCGCTCCGTAAGCCGCCGGGAGGCTGAGGAAGGCCCAGGCCTGGAAGTAGAATTTGAACACGGTGTTCATCCGCCCGCCGAAGAAATCACGCAGGTAGAAATACTCCGGCCCGAGGGCGAGGAGCGCCCCCCAGAAGACGAGGATCAACAGGAAAGCCTCCGCCCAAACCCCGCCCCCGGGAGCGGATTGCTCCCCGGGCACCGGGTCCCCCGCCGCGTCCGCGCCGGGCCGGCGGATCCAACCGAACAGCGCCGCCAGCGCGGAAGCGATCAACAGCAGGGGAAGCAGGGTCGCCCACGGATCGGCGATCCGGCGCATCAGGACGGCCGAGAGCGCATCGACCGCGCCGTAGCCGCCCAGCACGTCCGCCAGGCTCATCACCACAGTCGGATCCAGCGCGATGCTGAACCCCAGCATCAGCGAGCCGGCGACCAGGACGGCGATCCCGATTCCGGCCAAGGTCAGCCCGTTCTTCCAATCCCAGCGCCGGTCCCGCCCGTGTATTTCCAGAATGATCCAGGCGAACAACGGGATGAAGAGGGTCCCGAACATGACAAAATGTTGACCGCCCTTGGTGGGGAACAGGACGTTGGGCAGGATCCCGCCGGCCTGGGAAGAGAAGCCGATCAGGAAGGGGACGAACAGCGCCACCGCGGCCGCACCGATCAGCGCCCAGCGGGCGAGGTAAGCCTTCCATCCGGAGAACGGGCCGAACGCCAATTCCTTCCGGCTCATCTTCCATCCGAACCAGCCGGCGGCCGCCGCCATCCCGAAGATCAGGATGTCCCAGGTGTTGAGGAACAGCAGGCTCCCGAAGGCAAGCGCGCTGAAGGCGGCGAACGTCCGGCGCTCGGCGGCCGAATCCTCCAGCGCGCCGCCGCCGCGCAAGAGGGTTTCCAGCACCACCGCCGCGGCCAACAGCAGGAACGGGAGCGCCATCACGTGCGGGTGCATGTCGCCGATGACGAACGAGAACGCCGGAAACTCGTCGATGACCTCGATGTGCGCCCCCGGCCGGGCCGGATCCCTGGAGAGCGCGCGGTCGTTGACGACCCGCGACGCCGCCCACCACCACCACGGCGAGCGGTTGGGCGTCAGGCTTCGCTCGCCGATCGGCGGCGAGTTGATGTCCTCGATGTCGAGTTCCGTCCAAAAATTCCGCCTGCCCGCTTCCCAATTTGCGTCCCATCCGACGTGTTGGGCGTAGAGAATCTCCAAACCGCCTTCGAAGTTCCCCAGGAACAACAACGTGAACGGCGCCATCAGCGGCCACCACAGGCAGTGCGAGGTCCATAAACCGGCCGCTTTGCGCCAAGCCGTGCCGGGGGCGCCGGATTCCGGAGGCGCCGCGGGGACGGGATCCGCCTCTTCCTGCGACTGCGCCTTCAACAACAGGACGTTGCGCAGGATTCCATAGGCGCCGAGCCCGGCCATGCTCAGGCTGCCCGTCACCCCCAAGCTGAAGGCGACGCCGCCGGCGATGCCGGTGATCTTGGCCAGCATGCCGGTGAGGATGTAGCCGAAGTGGTAGTAGGAGATCGCGTATCCCGAAAGCCAGGGATCGTTCGGCGGGAAATATTCGGAGCGCAGGATGGCGTTGAGGAACGCCAGGTCCATCGGCCGCTCGGTGTGGGTCGCGCCGGCGTCGTAACTGCGGATCCAGGTGAGTCCGGCGAGCAGGATAAAGAATACGGCTTCGGTGAACAGCGCCTCGCGGAAATGGTCCCTCAGCCAACGCCACGGATCGGCGCCGCGGTAGTGCGCCCAGGCCGTCCCCGCCAGGAACAGCGCCGCGGCGCACAGCCACACGGCGCCCGCGCCGTTGGTCCACAGCTTCAGCCAACAGCCCAACCAGAAGAAATATCCGGTGAAGAGAATTCCGGCCATCCGCGCGAAGGACCAGCCGCGGTCGGGGAGCCGCTTTAGGCACTGGAAGACAATCGGCCACAGCGCCAGCCCGAGGATCAGCGTGGAAGCCCACCAGCGGAGAAAGTAACCTGCGCCTTCGAAAAAGGTCATCGGTGCGACGGCTCCTCGTGCCATCCCCTTCCCCCTCACCCTACACCCTCTCCCCCCTCCCCGTGATACGGGGAGGGGGGAGAGGGCCGGGGAGAGGTAGGAGAGGATGGATTAGGTCACAACCTCGTAAATCACCGTCTGCCCCTCCGAGAACACCACCTTCAGTTCGCCGCTTGCGGCCATGATGTCGAATTTATCGAGGCCCGGCCCGGCGTAGTAGGCGCGCTCCAGCTGGCCGACGACGACGTATTTCACGTCGTACCTTTCCAGGAAGGCCCGCGCCGCCGCCAGGTCCTCGGTTTCGTAGAAGGCCTGGATCTCCGCATCGCGCTCCCAAACCCAGGCATCCGCCACCGAGCCGCGCTGCTGGCGCTGATGGTAATTCCACCCGAGCACGTTCGGCAAACCGGTGAAGATGGTGTACGGCATCCCGCCGCGGTAATGCGGCCAGGGGGATTGGACGATCACCGGCGAGCCCTGCACGTTCTCCTGCAGCCAGCGGACGGCGTCGTACACCTCCTGCAGGTTGTAGGTTCCGGAACTGTACTCGTCGATGAAGGTGTAGGTTGTGTACGGCATGAAGGCCATGCCGTCCAGGCTCCGCGGCGCGTCCTCGCTCGTCCGGTCGACGATGCGGTAGTAGGATCCGAAGACGGTGTAGGAGAACGCCGCCAGCACCAGTAGACTCAGCGCGCCGATCCAGATCCGGCGCGGCCACGTCCGCCACGATCCGAGCCGGGCCGCCAGCCAAGCCAGCGCCGCTCCGCAAATAATGGATAAGTAGATCCAGGCCTGCAGGTAAAACTTGAAGACCGTGTTCTGGCGGCCGTTGTCGTATTGCAGGACCACGATCTCCACCAGGCAGATGATCGCCAGGCTGACCGCGGCCAGACCCAGCACCAGCCGGTGTTCGTCCTCCGCATCCTTTCTCAGGCCGAGGACCGCCGCCCAGGCGATCAGCGGGATGGAGAGCGCCAGGACGTGATGCCCGATCGCGGCCAGGATCAGCACGGCGGCGGCGAGCGCCGCGGCGCCGGCGAAGAGCGGCCCGGACCAGCTCTCAAACCACTCCCGCGAGGGGACGCGGATCTGCGAGAACCAAACCCGGGTCTGGACGGCCAGGTAGGAAACGACCAGGAAGATGAACAGCCCGTGGATCACCAGGTAGGAATCCAGCGGCGTTTTCGGTCCGTCCCACCAGGTGAACGAGGATTGCCCGGCGTACCAATCGTAGTACGGCTGATACAGCCAGACCGACAGCCCGGTCATCAGGCCGCCCAGGAGCAAAATCCGGATCCAGCCCCGCCAATCCCGGAGCCTTCCCTCCCGCGTCAGCATCAGGACGCCGGCGAAAACCAACCCGACCAGGGCCAGCGCGAGCGCCACCGGAAAATTCCAGGTGTTGGTCGGCCACAGCGAGCCGATCGCGAGCGAAGTGAGGCCGACCAGCGGCAGAGCCGTCCGCCAGTCCTTCAGGCGCTCCGGCGCCATCGCCATCGCCAGGGTTCCCCCCAACGCGAGCACAATCAGCGGCATGGCGATCAGGTGCGCGTGCAGGTCCGCATAGAGGAAGGTGAAGAACGGGAATTCGGTGATCGACCAGTCGGTCACGAATTCTCCGTTCGGCCCGGGCGGGAACTGGATCGCGCGGCTGGCGTTCCAATACCACTCGCTCATCCCGCCGGGGAAGACGGTCTGACCGGTGAGGATCCGGAAGGCGCCCGCAGCGGCGTGAAGCAAATCCCCCAGCCCGAACAGCAGGCCTTTGGGCAGGGAAAGCCCGCTCAGGCCGAGCAGGCCGTTCCAGATGAAGCGCACCTCGCCGAGATTTCCCAGCACCGCCAGCATCACCGCCCCGGCGATTCCCGCCAGCACCGGCGAGATCCTGACCGTCCCCCTGCGCCGCAATCCCTCCGCCAGATTCCAAGCCACTCCGTAGGCGGCCAGGCCGAGCGTTCCGAAGAGCAGGGGCAGAGCCAGGTTGTAGCCGATCGAGGGGACCGTCGCGAGCATTTTGATCGGTATCGCCGCCAGCACGAATCCGAAGTAGTAATAATTGAGGTAGCCGCCGGAGAACCACGGGTCGTAGGGCGGGAAGGAGGTGCTCTTAAGGACCGCGTTCAGGTAGGAGAAATCCATCGGCTTCTCGCCGCCGGTCCACAGGTGCCACAGGTCGCCGTAGGCGAACCGCAGAACCAGGTCGAACAGGAAGAACGCCGCGAACACGGCTTCCATCGTCAGCCAGGTCTTGCCATGCTCGTGGATCCATTCCTTCCACTTGGCCCGCTCCCGCCAGGCGGCTAGGATTCCCGCGGCGGCCACCGCCAGCCAGATCGCGGTAATCGTGCCGGCCGTAAAAGGCACGCGGGCGCTGGCCATCATCCAGGCGGCCCAGGCGGTGAACAACCAGCCGGCGATCCGCGAGAGCGAGTAGCCCTTATCCGGCAGTCCGCCGAAGGCGATCGAGACCAGCGGCAATGCCGCCCAGCCGGTGAGCACCGCCCACAGCCACCACATCCCGGCCGCCAAGCCCGGATATTTATTCCAGATCCGCTCGTAGGAAAACAGGTCCGACCAGGTCCCGCCGGTCCGCTGTTCGGCCAGCCGCTCCGGCGGCAGCATCAGGTTGTTCAGCACGCCGAAGGGTTGGCTGGCGTCCTGCTTGACCACGTGGGAGATGTCGACCGCGCCGAGGATCGCTTCGACGTTCGAGCGCGAAAAATCCCCGCTCTTGCGGAAGATCCACACCGGGGCGTGGTCGTAGACGCTGAAGGATTCCTCCGCCGCCAGCGGATTGAGGTTGAACACCGGCAGTTCCGGATCGCTCCCCCAGGCGGCGGCCCCGGCCAGGTCGGAGATCCGCAGCGGACCGAAGGCGAAGGGATGCTGGAACACGGCCGCCAACTCGAATCCGAGGCGGCCGTCGAACAACGCCCGGTAGTATTCCATCGTCAGCGGATACACCGCCGGCATCCGGCACACGCTCCAGATCCGCCGCTGACTTTGGACGATGACGTAATCCGCCCGGGAGAGGTTGTCGATCAGCATCTGCCGCTTCTCTTCGACGTCGGGCCATTCGATGTTCATTTGGGCGCCGTTGGAACGGTCGAACAACAAATTGGCGTCGAAGCCGTCGAGGTTGAAGGGCAAGCCTTCGTCCCAGGCCTCGTCGACAAACCACGCCCCACGCACCTCGAACGGCCCGCCGCGCGCGGCCGAGACGTAGAGCTGGTAGCGCCGGCCTTGCTCGAGGACGATCGGGCCGAAGGGCGCGTCGATTCCCGCGCCGCGGCCGTCCCCGTCCGCGGCGGCGGGCACGAGGATGTCGGCCGAGGCCAGCGGCCCTTCGCCGGGCGGCTCCGCATACAGCTCCACGTGCAAGAGCGAATCGGGGCCTTCGGCGAGGTCCTTGACGAACCCAAGCGAGATCCGCTCCACCGTCCCCGTGTGCACGGGAAGCACGCTCAACGCCGCCGGCTCGCCGCCGATCTGCTGTTGGTAGAAATTCGCGCCCTGTTGGAAGATCTCGCCCGAATCCAGCCGCATGGTCAAGCGGAAGGCGGCCGGAAAATTCTGGTACATCCAGCGCGAGGCTTCGAGGCGGGTGTTCTCCGTACGGTAGATCGCGCTGAAATTCCAAGCCCAAGCGAGAGTCCCTAGGAGCACGACTCCCAGCGCCGATCCGGCCAGCCCCTTGCGCCATCCCCCGCGGTGACGTCCGGCCCATTTCCATAATTCCAACAGCGCCCAGGCCGCCAGCAGGCAGAGGAACGGGTAGATGACCAGGAAATAGCGCATCTCCTTGACCCAGCGGGTTCCCAGGAACAGGAACATGCCGCCGGCGAACAGCACCGGCAGGGCGTGCTTGCCCGAATCCACGCCCCGGTAGGCAAGGACTCCGGCCCAGATCAGCCCGCCGAAGGCGGCCAGCCCGAGCGGCAGGCCCATCCCCCACAAGACGATGCTCAGGAAGGGGGTGATGAGCGCCGGCCGGTTGGCCCAATGCTCCGCCGGCGGATATCCGGCGATGTAGCCCGTTCCCGCCGAAACCTGGGCCGCGTATTCCATCTTCGAGATCCAGTCCGGGTTCAAGCTTAAGGTGAAGAAGCCGGTATCGCCGGTAGCCTCCCGGAAAGCCATCGGCTGGGCGATGCGGAAGGAGACGACCGTCGCCGCAACCGCCAGCACGAACATCCCAACCGGGATCAAGATCTGCAGGGAGGGGGAGAGCCTGGGCGCTCCGCCGCCGGTTTCCGCTGGTGCTCCGTTTTGAAGGGATTGCGACGGTTCCCGGTTGTGCGCGGCGGTTTCGCCGGCGGCCGAGGAATCCGGCGTCGTCTCCTCCGCGGGCGGCGGGGCGAAGGCGGCTTTAATTCGTTCCCACTGGCCGATGATCACGGCGACCAGGATCATCGCGCCCAGGGGGGCGAAATTCGAGCGCGAGGCGAGCGTCATGCCGTAAAAACAACCGAACAGCGCATACCAGCCGAACCCGCCCTTTTGCGCGGCGCGCACGGCCGCGTACATCGCCATCGCCGCGAACATCACGCCGAAGTTGTCGATCGTCATGAAGTGGGATTGCTGGATCTGCGTCGCCGCCAGCGCGCTGAGCGCGGCCGCCAGCAACCCCGTCCGGCGGCCGTAGAGTCGCGCGCCGATCAGGAAGATGAACAGCAGGGTGACGGTGTCGGTCAGCGCGGAAAGAAACCGGCCTAAAAGGCGGATCTCGCCGTAGCGGGTGAAGTCGACGATCTTCGCCGGTACGCACGGCTCGGCCTGCCCCTCGGCGCAGGCGCCTCCCAGCACGGGGGCGAAGGCCTCCTGCAGGGAGGTCAATCCTTCCGCGGCCGCGCGGATCAGGATGATCGGCCACTGGCCCCAGACCCAACCCGGATCCGGCCCCGCGCCGGTCGGATTGCCGGCTTCGTCGTAAAGCTGATAGGGGGTCAGCGGGGATTTGCGGGTGTTGAAGTAGTCGTCGAAGCTGGAGGGAATATCGACCCCCGAGACGACGTTGTTCACGCCCAGTTCGTCGGGATTGAGGAAGGTCCCTTCGCTCCAGTCGTTGCCGGCGAACCGGAAATACACGCCGGCCGCAATCAGCAGGCAGAGCGCCAGCTCCGGAACGAAGGAGGAGATTTCCCGGACAAGGGATTTTACAAACCCGCCGATGTCGATCGGCGGCAGTTCCGCGTAAATCGGCTCCGCCGACGGCGCCGGCGGAATGGATTCCGGCGCGGCTTCCGCGCGGGCGGGCGCAAGCGGTTCAGGCGCAGGCGGACGATCCTCGGGGGACGGCGCCGGGGCGGGTTCGAAGGCCGCCGGGGCTTCCGCCGCCGCGGAGGATTCCGGAAGCCCGCCGGGTGCGGTCTGCCCGGAAGGCGCCGCCTCCTCCCGCGGAGTCTGCGGCTCGTCCATGCTCGGCGAAGATGTCAGGTGGGAATTTTCCATGCTTCGATTCCTTGTCCGCGCTCAGGGGTTTCCCGTGTTCGGCGTTCCGGGCACGATGAAATAGATGAAATCGTTGTTGGGGAATTGCGAAGCCACCACGGCGTAGTATCCGTCCGGGAATCTCTGCTTCAAGGCTTCCAGGCTCTCGGCGTCCTCGGCGAGCAACAGGAACAGCGTCGGCCGCCCGCTGAACTCGAAATCGGGGATCTGCTCCGGGAAGACGTAATGCACCGAGTTGATCGGGAATCCGGCGGCGATGTTGACGATCCGGTCGTCGACCCAATACGGGTAGGGGATGAAGTAGGCATCCTCCGGGGCGCCGATGGTGGCGGCGAATTGGCGCATGAACTCTCCGAGTTCGGACGCATTTTCGGAATTCAGGCGGTAGGTGGCCGGATATTGGCGCTGGGTAAGGTCGAAATTCTGGACGGCGCCCGCAATCACCAGCGCGGCCGTGAGCCCCGCCGCGGCCCACGCGCCGTACCGGCCGGGCAGACGCGCCCGCATAAAATCGATCAGCAGGACGAACGCCAGCGCCGGAAGCAGGAAGACCGCCGGTACGGCGGCGATGGCCCGCGCCAGGGACGGATTCTCGTTCGGGATCGCCAGCGCCAGGATGCTCGGCAGCAACAGGATGGGGATCAGGACCGGGAGCGAAATCGCTTCCCAGGTCCGCTTCTTGAAGGCGTGCACGATGACCCCGAAGAATCCCAGATGGAACATGCCGCCGGTGACCACGTCCAAGGCCGGGCGGAGCGGGACGCAATTGAACCAACCCACGCCGTCGTTCCAGCTGAACATCAGCATGGCGTTGCCGACATTCAGCAGGAAGGTTTTCACGGGATCCTCCGCCGGGAGGTCGCCGCCCCCCACGATCCGGGTCAACGTCCGCAGCCAGAAATCCTCCGGGAACTCCGCGGCGTAGCGCAGGAACGGCACGAACAGCAAGACCGTCGTCGCCATCATCATCGCAAATCCCGCCGCACCCCATCCGCGGGAGCCTTTCGAGGAGGGGTGGAGGAGGAACAGCAGAGTCACCGCCGCCAGCGCCAGGGGCACGATCCGGATCGGCGTATAGCCGTACATCCCGATCCCGAGGACGACGCCGGTCCAGAGAAAATCGTTCCAGCGCCGGCGGCGGAGCGCCCGGAAATAAAAATACAGCGCGGCGGCGGAAAACAGCATCGCCAGCGGCAGCCGCAGGCCGATCCGGCTGATCATGTCCGGCCAATAACCTATGCCGCCCAGGACCATCGCCAGCAGTCCGACCCGCCGGTCGGCGATCTCCCGGCCGAGGAGGTAGAGGAACGGCAACGTGAGAATACCCGCCGCGACGGAGACGATCTTCAGCGAAAGGAACGACAATCCGGTTCCGAAGATCTGCGAGACGAGCGCCACCAGGTAGAACTCGAGGGCTTCGCGGCCGCCGTTGTTGGCGAAGAAGATGTAGAAGTTCCCTTGCAGAATATCGTCCACGTTGACCAGTTTTTCAATGTGGTCGCTGGTCATCTCCGGCGGGGTCGCGGCCAGGTCGACCGTGCGGATTACCACCAGCGCCGCGAAGCACGCCGCCACCAGCAGACTCCACGGGGAAAGGGTGATTCCCCCAAGCAGGCCGGCGCCGAAGCCGCGGATCCGCCCGGCCGCCGAGCGGAAGGCGGCGATCAGCGCCTCACCCATTCCGCCCGAATATTCCGCCAGGGCGATCCACCAATAGACCAGCGCAACGGCGAGGGTCAGGAGAGCCAGCGGACGGAACATCCCATCGCTCGAGCCCATGTAGACCAGCACGCCGAAGAACACGGCGAACATCAGCATCGCGGCCCGCGGCAGGGTAATTTTGAATCCCTTGCCCTCGCCGGACGTCGATGCCACCGGAAAGACCGCATCGCCGGACGCGAGGGCCCAACTCAGGATTCCGAACGCCAGGAGGTAAAGAAACAAGCCGGCGGTGCGGGCATGGGGGGTGTAGATCGGGCGGAAATCCATGATCCATTGGGCCAGGAAGGCGGCCGCAACCGCCAACGGCAGGCGGAGGACCGGCAGCCCGCCCTTCCCGGCCGGGCGGATTTCGCCCGCCTCCGGCGCCTCCGGCTCCGCAACGGCCTTTGGCGGCTGTTCGAATCCGTCCGGGATGACGGGCAGAGGCTCCTCAGGCACCTCGATCCGCAAGCCGAGGATCAGGAAGACCGCCGCTCCGGCCAGCAGCGGAAGCCAGTTGCCGCTGCCGGCATCGGTGACGGCGCAGGCAATTCCCGCCGCCGCCGACAGCCCCGCCGCGATCAGCCGGACCGCCTTCCTCCAGCGCGGCGTGTTCCATTTGCGGGCCAGCCATTCCCACAGGGTGAGATCGGATTCGGTCATTGCGGAAAAACCCTCCGCTCTACCTCATCCCCTACCCCCGGCTCCTTCCCCATCTCCAGACATATGCCGGGAGAAGGGGTAGGGGTGCGGGGGATAAGGATGGGGAAGGGAATCAGGGGCAATCTCAAATCCATTCCGTCACGTTCGGCCTTTCCCCTTTGCGATTTCCTCGAACAGCGCCTCGTAGCGCGCGGCGGTGGCATCGGGGGAGAACATAGCCGCGATTTTACCTGGAGGTTGGACAAACCGCGAACGGCCGCCGATCACCTCGAGGACCGCCTCAGCCAGGCGGGCCGGATCGCGCGGCGGGACGACCTTGCCCATCCCGGTGATCCGCACAGGTTCGCGCACTCCCGGCAATCCGGCGGCGACCACCGGCGTGCCGCAGATCATCGATTCGATCTGGACCAGCCCGAACGTTTCGGTGCTGTTGATGCTCGGGAGCACCGTCACGTCGCAGGATTTAAAGAAGGCCGCCATCGCGTCGGGCTGCAGCACTCCCAGAAAGGTCCACCGCCCGCCGAGCGCGGTGAGCAGCGGCGCGATCTTGCGCTCGTAGGCCTGCTCGCCGAGCACGTGTTCGCATTGGCCGGCGAAGAGGAAACGGGTGCCGGGATATTTTTCCAGAATCGTCGGAGCGGCCTCGAGCAGGTATTCGACCCCCTTTTCCGCGGCGAGGCGCGCGGCCATGCCGACCACCTTGCGCCCCTCCAGGTTATGCTTGGCGCGGAAGGCTTGCACCTCCGCCTCGCCCGCGCGGCCGATTTCGACCGGCGGCGGGATGACCTGGATCTTGGGCAGGTAGCGCGAGAGGAACGGCGAGTGCTCCGCGAAATCCCGGGTGTAGGCGACGATCCTATCCGCCAGGCCGGCGGCCGCCTCGTTGGCGGCGTTGATCACCTGGTTCGCCACGCGGTTGAAGAGCGTCGGCGGCAGGCTGAGATCCGAATGGTAGGTGAGGACGACGGGCTTTTTCAGCAGGCGCCCGCGCAGCGCTATTCCCGGGGCGTCGAACTGGGGCAGGTGGATGGAAAGCGCGTCGTGGGCGAGCGCCAGGCGGTTGGCCCAGTGGCCGAAAGTCGGCATGATCACCCCTTTGCTGACGCGGAAGGCGACCCACGGACGGACGATCCGCAGTCCGTCGACCTCCTCGTTCGCCGGCAGCGAGCGGTCGAAGCGCGAGGTGAGGACCGTCACCCGGTGCCCGCGCCGGACGAGCGCGCGGCCCAGCCGCTCGGCGTAGATGGTCAGGCCCGAGACGTGCGGGCGGTAATACGTCAGGGCGATCAGAATGCGCATGGGTTTCCCTTCCTCGCCCCTCATCCCCTCGCTCCCCTTCTCCCAGCATAAGCTGGGAGAAGGGGAGCGAGGGGATGAGGGGCGAGGATTATCCCGTCTTGGCGGCCGCCAAAATGGATCCCAGCGACTGCCTCTCGACGATCAATCCCAGCGCGCCCAGCGCGCTGAGCCAGGCAATGTTGAGCATGTGAACGGCGATCGCATAGGCGACCGCCGTATCGCGCGCCAGCCCGCTCATCGTCAATACGACCGTCACCGAGCCTTCGAACACGCCCAGCGAACTCGGCGAAGACGGCAGCGCCACGCCGATCAGCCCCCCGATCAGCGAGAGCAACCCCCAAAACACCGAGGCGTCCGGGAAGAAGCCCCTCAGGACGACCCAGTATACCGCCCCCCACAGGACCATCGTGAGGATGATCCACAGAAACGCCGGAACCGAACGGCGCAGGTTGCGGATCTCGGCCAGCCCGATGAGGAAATGATCCAGCGGTTCCAGCAGCGGCCGGATCCGCGGGAACCGCTCCGCCGCCCGCGCGGCAAGCGCGGTCAAGCGGCTCCGGGAGGAGGCAAGCAGGAACAAGCCACCAAAGACCGCCGCCGCCATCCCCGCCGCGCTGAGCAGGACCGCGCCGCCCCACTCCATCCCGGCGATCCACGGAAAAATGCAGAGCACCAGCACGCAGGTGAAGGCCAGGTCGAAGCTGCGCTCGAGTGCGACAGCCGAGAGCGCCGCACCGGCCGTCACCTTCGCCGGCGCGCCGTCGCGGCCGCGGCTGATCAGGTACGGGCGGATCACGTCGCCGATCCGGAATCCGAGGATTCCGTTCATCAGGTAGCTGATGTTCAGGACCCAGAAGCAGCGGCCGAGCGGGACCGCGTCCCCCATCAGGCAACGCCAGGCCGCGGCGCGGGTGAGCATGGCGCCGGCGGCGAGTGCCATCGCCGGCGCGAGCACCCACAGCTGCGCCTGGCGCCAGGCGTCGACGGTCTTGCTCCAATCCACCGCCAGGGCCAGCGCCGCCACGGCCAGGACGCTGACCAATAGGCCGGGCAGAAACCGCAACCACCGGCGCCGCCTGTCGGCCGGATTCATTCCTCGCTTCCCATCCCGAGCACCGCCAGGAATGCCTCCTGCGGCACCTCCACACTGCCCACCATTTTCATCCGCTTCTTTCCGCGCTTTTGTTTTTCCAGCAGTTTGCGCTTGCGGGTGATATCCCCGCCGTAGCATTTGGCGAGCACGTCCTTGCGCACGGCTTTGACGTTGGCGCGCGAAATCACCCGCCCGCCCGCCACCGCCTGGACCGGGACCACGAACTGCTGGCGCGGAATGACTTCTTTCAGCCTCGTCACCAGCGCCTGGCCGCGGTGGTAGGCGGCGTCGCGGTGTACGATCGTCGCCAGCGCGTCCACCGGCTCCTCGTTCAGGTGGATGTCGAGCCGCACCAGATCCTCGGGGCGGTACTCGAGAAAGCGGTAGTCCAGCGAGGCGTACCCGCGGGTGCGGGATTTCAACCGGTCGTAGAAATCCACGATCAATTCCGAAAGCGGGAGCTCGAAGGTCAGCTGGATCCGGCCGGGGGCGGTCAGCGCCTGTTCGCGGAACACGCCGCGGCGCTTGGTCACCAGATCCATCGCCGTTCCGTAGTAGGCATCCGGGGCGAAGACCTGCACTTCCATCCAGGGTTCGCGCACCTCGGCGATCTGGTCCTCCGGCGGCAGGGCGGCGGGCGAATCCACCTTCCGGACCGTTCCGTCGAGCAGGACCACCTCGTATTCCACCGAGGGCGCGGTGGCGATCACGTCCAGGCCGTATTCGCGCTCCAGCCGCTCCTGGATGATGTCCATGTGGAACAGGCCGAGGAACCCGCAGCGGAATCCGAAATTGAGCGCCTGCGAGGTCTCCGGTTCGTAGACCAGCGAAGCGTCGTTGAGCTGGAGTTTTTCCAGCGCGTCCTTGAGGTCGGGGTAATCCTCGCCCTCCACCGGGTAAAAGCCGGCGAAGACCATCGGCTTGATCCGGCGGTAGCCCGGCAGGGGTTCGGCGGCGCTCTTGTCCGCGCCGGTGATCGTATCGCCCACCCGGCACTCGCGGATGCTTTTCAACCCGGTGGCGATGTAGCCCACCTCTCCGGCGGAGAGTTCGCCGGTCGGGCGCATGTCCGGGGTGAAGATCCCGATTTCGATCGGGTCGAACCCGGCCCTGGTCGACATCACCTTGAGCGCATCCGACATGCGCAGGACGCCTTCGCGCACCCGCAGGTAGGCCACCACCCCGCGGTAGGAATCGTAGTGCGAATCGAAGATCAGCCCGCGCGCCGGCGCTTCCACCGATCCGGCGGGGGCGGGGATTTTGCGGACGATCGCCTCCAGGACCGCATCGACGTTGAGGCCGGTCTTGGCCGAGATCGCGATCACGTCCGCCGGGCTGCCGCCGAGCAGGGAAGCCACCTCGCGGCTGACCTCCTCGGTCCGGGCCGACGCCAAATCCACCTTGTTCACCACCGGGATCACTTCCAGGTCGGCTTCCAGAGCCAGGTAGAGGTTGGCCAGCGTTTGGGCTTCGATCCCCTGGGTGGCGTCGACCACCAGCAGCGCGCCCTCGCAGGCGGCCAGCGCCCGGCTTACCTCGTAGGCGAAGTCGACGTGCCCGGGGGTGTCGATCAGGTTCAGCTCGTAGGCGGCGCCGTCCGCGGCGGTGTAGCTCATGCGCACCGCCGAGGCTTTGATCGTCACCCCGCGCTCGCGCTCCAGGTCCATGCTGTCCAGGACCTGCTCGGTCATCTGGCGGTCGGAAATGGTCCCGGTGAGCTGCAGCATCCGGTCGGCCAGCGTGGATTTGCCGTGGTCGACGTGGGCGATTATGCAGAAGTTGCGGATATGGGAGGTGTCCATCGCTATGCGCGCTCCCGCAACCGCCCGGGAGCGCGGGGTAAGTATACCCGAAAACCCCTCCCTGCCCTCCCCATATCGAGGACAGGAATCCACCCGATGGTGGTTTTTTTTCTTCGATTTGGGGGGTCTGCGACCGGATTCCGCCCTCCCCAAATCAAGACAAAGGGTCGGTCGATCGGTTTAATACGGGGTTTGATGTGAAGAGGGGCCGGAGAGGTCAGCCGGTGACCGCATCGATCATGGATCGCAGGGCATCCTCGCCCGCGGGCATTACGCCGCGCTTCGCATGCGCCAGGAACTCGATATTGCCGGCGGGGCCTTTGAGCGGCGACCGGATCACGCCGGAAACGGAGAAGCCTGTATCCTCCGCCGCGCGCAGAACCCCGAGCAGAACCGCACGGTGAACGGCCGGATCCTTCACCACGCCCCCCTTCCCAACTTTGCCGCGTCCGGCTTCGAATTGGGGCTTGATCAGGACCACCGCCTCGGACACATCCTTCATCCAGCCGCGGAACACCGGGAACAGCAGCCTCAGGGAGATGAACGAAACGTCGGCGGTCAGCAAGTCGATCGGCTCCGGAAGGCATGCCACGAAGCGCGCGTTGCGGTCTTCCATCACCACCACCCGCGGATCGTTGCGCAGTTTCCAATCCAAGATGCCCTTGCCCACGTCGATCGCGAATACTTTCGCCGCGCCGCGCTGCAGCAGGCAATCGGTAAATCCGCCGGTCGAGGCGCCGGCGTCTGCGCACACCCGTCCGGGCGGCTTGATGCCGAAGGCATCCAGCGCGGCCGCCAGCTTTTCGCCGCCGCGGGAGACGAACGGCGGCGCCGCTTCGAGTTCGACGTCCGCATCCGGCGGCAGGAGCTTCCCCGGCTGAGCCGACGTTTGCCCGTCCACCCGCACCCGGCCGGCGAGGATCAGCCGCTGGGCGAGCGACCTCGTCCCGGCCAAACCGCGCCCGACGAGCAGGATATCCAACCGGATCTTCTTCGGTCCGCCCACGGCTCAATCCGCCTCGGGAAATGCCCAGGGGCGGACATGCATCCGCCCCTGGCGGGGATCATCCCATTTCGAGAAAACCGAATCCGAATCGATCAGGCACCGCCGGAAAAACCGGATGCTCCGGACGGCCCGGCGCCGGCGGATTTCTTCCCGGCTTTGTAGCGGAACCACGCGTAGGCGCCCAAGGCCCCCATCCCGGCCATAAGGATGAAATCCGTCACCGCGCAGCAGCAAACCGGCGACAGCGAGTAGAGGTTGGCTTCGGCCTCGGTGTAGGTGACTCCGGTGAGGTCCGTGATGTTTTGGGTGAAAGTCTCCGGACTGAAGACGACAAACGTCCGGATCAGCAAACCGGCGGTGTTGCCGGCGACCGCGCCGATCCCGGCGATCAACCCCGCCAGCGCGCCCGTCCCGGCCGCCTTTTGGGCGTCCAAGGGTTTGTCGTAAATGGCGGCCAGCCCGCCGGCCAGAAATCCGAGAAGAATCGCGAGAAACGGCGCGCAGAGCGCCATCGCGACGTTGGCCACCAGCAGGTACACAAACGCAATCGCCCCAACAATGAGAGCGGATCGAAACATTTATCCTCCTCCATCAACTCCGTCATTTCGCCTGTCGATCGCGGACGAAGGCACGCCGTCCGGAACGCCGGATTGCGGTTAACGGATCCGCCTTCCCGCCCTAGGCGGACGGCGCTGATCCGGAATCTCCGGCGAGGATATCCGGCTTGCGGCCGGCGGACAGCTTGATCCAGATCACCGCGCCGGCCGCGCCGAATCCGGCCATCAGCGCCAGCAGGATCAGCCCCCAGAAGCAGGAATTGAACACCGCGGCGAGCATGGCGTGCGTCAGATCCACCGGCGCCGATCCTTCGGTGCAAAAGCCGGGAATGCAGGCCACCAAATTCCCGCTTTGGGATAGGATGTATTGAACGATCGTCTGGCTGATGAACTGCGCGACCAACGCCACCCCGCCGGTGATCCCCCCGGCCATCGCCCCGCGCACCGCCGCCTTTTCGGCGTCGGCCGGTTTCTCGAACATCGCACACAGATACCCTGCGGCGAGCCCCAGAAACAAAGCCAGGAAAGGACTCGCCAGGCAGCAAACACTGGAGAGCAATCCGCCGACGAAAATCAAGACAAAGGTCAGAACGCCGACAATTAAACTGGATTTGGCCATTTTCCCTCCCGGGAACGGTTTGGAGCATTATAACGCGTGGCGGCGGTTTTTTTTCTCCGGCCGGCGGAGAAGCTGCGGGCGGGCGAAGGGTCGGCATCCGGCACTGGGATATAATCCTTCCATGGCCGATTTGCCGCTTTGCGGAAGGACGGCGCTGGTGACCGGCGGCGCGGTGCGGCTCGGGCGCGCGATCGCACTCGGACTCGCGGCGCACGGCGCCGACGTCGCCCTGCACTACCGCTCGTCGGAAGCGGAAGCCGTCCGGACGGCGGAGGAAATCCGCGCCCTCGGGCGGAAATGCGCGACGATCCGCGCCGATCTGGAGCGGCTCGACGCGCCGGCGACCATCTTCGAGGCGGCGGGGGCCGCTTTCCGGAAAATCGACATCCTCGTCAACTCGGCCGCGATCTTCGAGCGCGGAACCCTGGCCGACACCGCAACGGATCTTTGGGAACGGACGATCGCGATCAACCTGCGCGCGCCGTTCTTCCTCAGCCGGGCGTTCGCCGCGCAGGCCGACGCCGGGGACATCCTGTTCCTCGCCGACGCGCGGGCCGGGCGCCCGGCGGCGGAGCATCTCGCGTATAGCCTCGCCAAATCCGCGCTGGTCGAGCTCACCCGCAGCCTGGCGAAGTCGCTCGCGCCCGCGTTCCGCGTCAACGCCGTCGCGCCCGGCGCAATCCTCCCCCCGCCCGGCCAAGGGCAGGAGTACCTGCAAAAGTTGGCCCGCCGGATTCCGCTCGGCCGTCCCGGCTCGCCCGAGGCGGTCGTGCGCGGGGTGCTGTTCCTGCTCGAATCGACATTCATCACCGGCGAGGTGCTGCGGATCGACGGCGGGGAATACCTGTGACGCCGCGATGAGACACGAAGCCCCGCCTTGGCTTCGCCGGGCGAGGCCGGGGTAAAACCGGAAGGCCACTAAGAAATTCACCTTGCCACCGGCGTTCCCAGGCTTTCCGCCCTCATCCCGGCCTTCTCCCAGCTTATGCTGGGAGAAGGCGGTCGAACCTGTCCCGGAGCGCAGCGACGGGAGGCCGGATGAGGGCGGAGAAGGGCTCGGAGGAGGGTTCCATGACCGACGCGCTCATCATCAAGGACCTGCTGGTGCGCACGGTGATCGGGGTCTCGGAGGAGGAGCGGCGGGACAGGCAGGATGTGCTGATCTCGGTGGCGCTCGAAACCGACACCTCCCGCCCGGGAAAAACCGACGACATCGCCGACGCCGTCAATTACCGCACCGTCACGAAACGGATCCTGGCCCTGGCGGAGGGCAGCGCCTACCACCTGGTCGAGCGCTTCGCGGAGGAGATCGCCGCGCTGTGCTTGGAAGAGCCTTGCGTGACGGGGGTGCGCGTGACGGTCGAGAAGCCCGGCGCCCTGCGCTTCGCCCGGTCGGTGTGCGTGACCATCGAGCGGGGCCGCCCCGGTGGCTGACCACCTCGTTTGGCTGCTGCTCGGCTCCAACATCGATCCGGAGCGGAACTTGCGTTCGGCGCTGTGCGCGATCGCTGAACGGGAGACGGTGCTGGCGGTATCTTCGGTGTGGCAATCTCCGCCGGCCGACGGATCGGACCAGCCGGATTATTTCAACGCGGCCGCGTTGATCCGGACGGCGAAAACGCCCGCGGAGCTGTTTTTGCGGTTGATCGCGCCGATCGAGCGCCGGCTGGGGCGGAGGCGCGGGGCGGATCCCTTCGCCGCACGGACGATCGACATCGACCTTTCGCTGTACGACGACTTTTTGGGCGAGGCCGGCGGAAAACCGCTCCCCCATCCGGATGTTCTCAAGCGGCCCTACGTGGCCCTGCCGCTGGCCGAGATCTCGCCGGACATCCCGCATCCCGCCACCGGCGAACCCCTGCGCGCGATCGCCGAGCGCCTGCGGGATGGAACCGTTCGGCGCCGTGAGGATATTTCCCCCCTCCTTCCTCCTCCCCCGTTGGCGCAGCCACATGGGGCAGACTGAGGAGGGGGCAGGAGACCAACATGCCGAAGATGACCACCAACCCGTCCGATTTCGATTTGTTCCGCGACGACCTGACCGACCGTCCGGCGCAGGGCTGCGAGGGCGACATCGAGTGCGCGATCCGCGCGATCCTCGAGGGAATCGGGGAAGACCCGGCCCGCGAAGGACTGGTGCGGACCCCGCTGCGGGTGGCGCGGATGTTCGAGGAGATGACCGCCGGATACCACGTGGATCCGGTCAAATTGGTCAACCAGGCGATCTTCACCGTCGATTACGACGAGATGGTGCTGGTGCGCGACATCGACTTCGCCAGCCTGTGCGAACACCACCTGCTGCCCTTCGTGGGCAAGGCCCACGTCGCCTACATCCCCGACGGCAAGGTGATCGGACTTTCGAAAATCCCGCGGATGGTGGAGATGTTCGCCCGGCGGCTGCAGCTGCAGGAGCGGATGACCTCGCAGATCGCGGCTTTCCTCGAGGAAACGCTGAACCCGTGCGGGGTGGGCGTGGTGGTGGAAGGCCTGCACATGTGCATGGCGATCCGGGGAGTGAAGAAGGCCAACGCGCGGATGGTGACCAGCGCGGTACGGGGATCGTTCAAGGAGAACCTCAACACCCGCAGTGAGTTCTTCGCCCACATCGGGCATCCGCACCTCGCCGCGTAGCGCGCCGAAGCGCTCCCGCCGAAGGATTCGCGGCGCGAATCCGGGAATCCTTTGACGGTTCGCATTCCCCCGTGTTAGAATGCCCCCCGCGCTGGGCCGTTAGCTCAAGTGGCAGAGCAGGTGCCTTTTAAGCACTTGGTTGAGCGTTCGAGTCGCTCACGGCTCACCTGGCTGTTGTTGCATTCCCCGGCGTCCGGTCGTTTATAACAAATCTTGACCGCTTTCCCACCGCCCGGTACAATTCGCAGGCTTTTCCAGGCGAGGTAGCTCAATGGCAGAGCAGGGGACTCATAAGCCCTTGGTTGATGGTTCAATTCCATTCCTCGCCACTCGACGACACGACCATGGACGGCAGACGATGGACCTGGGTCGCGGGTTCTCCGGCCGGCGACTGGGCGGCCCCATCGTCTTCATCCTTTCCATTCTTCAGGTCCATTTCCAAGACAGCCGCAACGGCCATCGGCGGTCGACCGCCGGCATCGAACCTCGCGGCGCCCCCCCGCCGTTACACGAAAACCTCGGCGTCTTTTTGGAAAAATTCTGCCCCCATCCGCTGAACACCATCCGGAACCGAAAATCGGCAACGGCCGATCGTCCAAGATCCAAGGTCCGATCATTCCCCCGCCCGATCGGATAAGAATCGAATTAACCCCGCCGAACTCCGCCAACCTTCACAAAATCTGAATATCCCCGGCCTATGATGAAGGCGCCCCGTTGCAGGGGAAGACGGATTCCGGCATGGCAAAGACGGTCCTGGTGGTGGACGACAAGCTGAACGTTCGCGAGCTGATCTCCGAGTATCTCGGCCAGCAGGGATTCCGCGTGGTGACCGCCCGCGACGGCGAGGAGGGGCTGTTCGCGGCGCGCCATGAGAAGCCGGACGTTGTCCTGCTCGACATCATGATGCCGTCGATGGACGGCTATGAGTTTCTGCGCCGCTTCCGCCGCGAGCGCGGAGCCCCGGTGATCATCCTCACCGCACGGGTGGAGGAAGCCGACGCGGTTCTCGGATTGGAGCTCGGCGCCGACGACTACGTCGTCAAACCGTTCCGCATGCGCGAGTTGGCGGCCCGCGTGCGGGCGGTCCTCCGCCGCAGCGATCCGGCCGACCCGCGCCGCCGGCGGCTGCGCCTCGGGGAGATCGAGCTGGAAGAGGACGCCCACACGGTGACGGTGGGGGGCCGGCCGGTGAACCTGACCCCCACCGAGTTCAACCTGCTCGCGATTCTGATGCGCGCGCCGGGGCGGGTCTTTCCCCGCGACGAGCTGGTGCAGGCGCTCTCGGAAAACGGGTTCGCCGGCCTCGAACAGACCCTCAACGTCCACGTGCGCAACCTGCGCGTGAAGATCGAACCCGATCCGGATTCCCCGCAGTACATTGAGACCGTGTTCGGAATCGGATACCGCTTCGCGAAACCGAGAATCTGATCCATGCCCCGCTCCCTGACCTGGAAATTAACCTTCGCCTTCCTGTTGGTGGCCGCCACGGTCTCGATCCTGCCGATCGCCTCCGTCCGCCTGCTGAATCCATCGCAATTCAACACGCTGGTGGTTTCGCAGTTGCGGGAGGATTTCCGGTCGCTGTTGGCGGATTACTACCAAGCCCATGGAACCTGGGCCGGCCTCGAGGAATACCTTCGTCCTCGGTCGGCCGAGACCTTCCCCGCTCCGCAAACCCCTTCGGCCGCTGCGACTCCCTCCTCCCATTCCGAAGGCGGCTCGGTCCCGGCGGGCCGAAATCCGCACGATTGGCGCAGTCAATTCAGCCTGGCGGACGCCGAGGGCGTGGTCGTCCTTTCCGCGGATCCCGAGGTTCCCGCGGGCAACCGGCTTTCGGCCAACGCGCTGGCCGAGGGCGAACCGATCCTGGTGGACGGCGCCGCCGTCGGAACGATCCTGACCGCCCCGCGCCCGCCCAACCTATCGCCTCAGGAATCCCGATACCTGGAGCGCCTCAACGTCGCCTTGCTCCTGGCCGGTTCGGGCGCCTTCCTGATCGCACTGGGTATGGGCGTCTGGCTGGCGCGCACGCTCACCCGGCCGCTGCAGGCGCTGAAGGCCGCCGCGCACCGGATGGCGGAGGGCGATTTGGATCAGCAGGTGCAATCAAACTCCCGCGACGAAATCGGCGAACTGGCCGCGGCCTTCAACAAAATGAGCCGCGCCGTTTCGCAATCCAACCGGGCGCGGCGGAAGCTGGCGGCCGATGTGGCGCACGAACTGCGCACGCCGTTGACGGTCATCTCGGGATACATCGAATCCCTGCGCGACGGCGTGCTGGCCCCCAGCCCCAAACGGCTGTCGGTGATCTACGATGAAATCGAGCTCTTGCAACTGCTGGTGGAGGATTTGCGGATCCTGAGTGAAGCGGACGCCGGAGAATTAGAGGTGATCCGCCAGCCGGTGGATCCGGCCGATTTGCTGCGGCAGGCGTGCGCCGCCTTCGAACAGCAGGCGCTTCAGAAGAATGTCGTCTTGGAAGTGGATGTCCCCGCGCCCGTGCCGCCGATCGGACTGGATGAAACCCGCATGGCGCAGGTGCTCGCCAATCTGATCGGCAATGCGCTGCGCCACACCCCGCCCGGGGGGCGGATCACCCTGGGGACGCGGGAGGACGCGAAGGAGGTACTGCTCACCGTGGGGGATACGGGTAACGGCATCTCCGCCGAGGACCTTCCGCACATCTTCGACCGGTTTTACCGGGCGGACGACGGCGGCGCCTCCGGGCTGGGGCTGGCGATCGCCAGGGCGCTGGTGGCGGCTCACGGCGGCATGCTGGAAGCGGAATCCGCCCCGGGGGAAGGGACGCGGATGCGCATCCGCCTGCCCCGGCGGCCGAATCCTTAACCCCCGCGCCCCGCCACGATCATTCCCCCGCTGACCCCCTCAACGGAAAAGAAGCAAAGACCCTGTTTCTCCGAAAATCCGGATCCACTCCTCGGCGATAAGGTAGGCGCCCACCGGCCCGGGATGCATCAGGTCGAGATACATGCCGCTGACGCCCTCGTGCTCGACGAACAACCGCCACAGATCCACGAGAAATACGGCTTTCCCTTCGGCCGCATATCCTTCCGCCAATTCCCGCTGGGCCGAGGCCAAGCGCTCCAAACCGAGGTTGTAATCGCACAAGTGGTTCCATTCCCAAACCAACTGGCCGTTTTCGTCAAAGTGCGTCCACGGCAATTTCCCGTCGATCGGAATGGACGTCAGAACCATGACCGAAGCCCCTTGTTCCAGCAGGAGGTCCGCCTGCTTGCGCAGGCCGTCGATGTGGCGCCGGACCAGAGTATCCAGATACTCCGGAATCACCTTGTTGGTCTTCGTACTGAAGAAGCCGCCGCATCCAAGCAGGTCGTTGAATCCCCACCACAACGTGACCAAATCCGGCTGGTAGGATAGGACGGCGACTTGGAGGTTTTCCGCCGCCCAGGCCGCATCCCGCCCTCCGTAATTGGCCGTGATCATCTCATAGGCCGGATCCAGCATGGCCTGCAGAAAATCGACAAAAGAATAGCTCCATTTCGCCTCCCGGCGGACCTCCCCGATTTTCAGCAGGCTGTCACCGTAGAAAACCAAGGTCAACGGCCACTTGGGCGTGGAGGTGGGCGTCGCCGTCGGAGTCGGCGGGGCGGTTCGGGTGAAGGTCGCCGTCGGCGGCGGAACGGTCGGGCCGCCGCCAAGGCTGGAGACAACGGCCGGCGAAGTAGGGTTGGAGCCGAAGCTTGAAGCGCAGCCGGCCACCACGAACAAAAAGAGATACCCCGCCGCGGCGATTGGATGACAAAGTCTTTGGAAATTCCTCATGGATGTCCTACAGAGGATTATACCCAGCCCGCGGCTTTCGGGTCCGCAGGGACCGTGTGCCGCGGCCGAAGATCCTCCGCCCCCGGAGTCCGGGATGAACGGCGGCGCCCCGGCGCAACGGATGCGGAATTCTGCGAAGCGATTCCGCCGCAGGGCGGAAAGAGGTCTTGGTTTTCCCCCGCGGGAAACCTTTTTGCACGCCTGTTTCGAATCCGAGTGTTGATCCCCTTGCCGGTCGACCGTCAACCGGAGCGACAGCGCGATTCCCGCGGGCAATCCCCATCCCTCCGGCGCGAGCGGATCCATCCCGGGCAATCCGCGGCAGGCGAAGATGCAGATCATCGAGTTGTCCGCGAAGCCGGCGAAAAGGATGCTGCGACCTTCGACGGGATCTGCATGCGCCTGTAAGCAGCGGCCGAACGGAACCTGGGTCAAGATCGAGCCGCCAACCCTGATCCCGCCGATCAGCCAAATTCCCGGCGGAGTGAGGATCGGCTCCTTCAGGGAATTGGGATTCTCATTCGCGATCCCCTCCGTCACCGGTTCGAAGCCAAGAACGATGCCTGACGGGCGGCCGCCAACCGGTTGGATCCAGAGGATCTGCGCCCCCACCGGCGGAGCCGGTCTGCGGAACATCATTGCGGAAAAGATAGCGATCCTCTCGGCGTGGGTATTGGAGAGGATTCAGGCGACCGCCTTGCGGCTGGTTTCGAAGATGATTCGGCGTTTCTTGATGGCGGCGACCGCGGTGCGGAAGCCGCCGTGAATCCGAGCAGACCTTGAAAGCCTCATGCGTCCGGCGGACTCGGTTTTCCCGGATCAAACCAGGATTGCGTCAATCATGACGGCCACCAAGAGGTTGTTGAATTCTCCCTATTCGACGATGGTCAGGGATACCGGTGCGGCGGCGAGGAGGGGGTCCACCGGCGGACTCTTAGTCAGCGAGAGTAGGATCGCCGCGACCTAACTCCCCTTTCGGCCGGCAGGCGGTTTTCCGCGCGCCACCCGCGGTGTTCCAGCAGTTCCACCTTGGCCGGGGCGGAGTCGAGGTGCGGTTCGAGATCGGGCGCGAATTCCCAATTCGGCGTTGCGGGTGCGGCGGTCTTCCGGAAACGGCTCCTTAGTAATTGGTAATGCCGGCGCGGACGTGAGGACGGAAGCCCCCGCCCCGCTCACAACCGACCGATCCCTTCATCCGATTGTTCCATACGCTTCCAGCCGCAAGTGCTATACTCGATTGCGGAGGGAATCCCATGAAGAAAAACATAAAAATCCTGCCGTTGGTTTTCACCTTACTTGCCGGATTCGCCTGCATCACCCCGACTCCGGCCCCCTCCCCGGATGACCTCGTCGGCTCGGCGGTTGCGGCCACTCAATCGGCGATCGGCGGAGGGGGAGCGGAAACCGCCGTCACGCCGGACGGAGGGCAACCGCTGCAAACGCCGGCCGCCGCCACCGCCACTGGGTCCGCCGAGGTTCCGGCGACGCCGGAACCCGCCTGCCAGCCGGTGCATCCGGGTCCGCAGGAATTGCCCCTTCCGGCGGCGGTGGCCGCCGTCTACGAGGAGGTGGTCCGGTTCAAGGATGTACACGACCAAACCCTGGCGACCCGGCCGGTGGGCGGAATGACCTTCGCCAGCCAGGAATTCGCGCACCTGGCAGGCAGCCTCGGCCCGGGGGCCGATGCCCTGCCGATCGTTTATTTTTCGCTGCAAGGGGGTGGAACCCTGAGGACGAACATCAACAACCTCCAGAGCGATCTGGCGCCGGCGGCCGACCTGACTTCCCTCATCGGCGCGGAGGGAAATCCCTTCATCGTCTACGTCACGCTCGATTGGATGAACCAATCCGTCAACCGGGTTTTCGCGGGCAACTACGCGGCCGCCGCCTCCCTGACGCCGGCCCTGACCTGGACTCCGGATCCCTCCGCACACATCGGCAATTCGATCCGCCCCCTGGCGGTGCGCCTTGCCGGCGGAACGGCGGCCGGCTTCTGGTACACCTACACCATGGAGGGCATCGGCAACATCAACTTCCCGCCCTACAACGGATTGTTCTATTTCGACCTTTCCACCCTCCAGTCGGCGGAGTATATCGGAACGGCCCACGCCCTGGGCGGGATCTCCCCGGACCAGACGCGGATCGCCTACGGCGCCGGCCAGGGCGGGACTCCCGGCCTGATCCGAAACGGCGTGACCGTGCGCAATCTGGTTACCTGCCAGGAGACAACCATCCCCTTCAATCCTTCGAGCAACCTGGGCGGCGGGTGGATGGTCTTCTCGCCCGACAACCAGCTCCTGGCCTGGACCGAAGCCAGCGGGCCGAGCAACATGGAAGCGGCCTTCCGGATCCGGATCGCGCGGACCGACGGCGCCAGCCTGTTCGATTCGCCGATCGCCAACATGACCACCCTGCTCGGCGGGGAAGCCCCCGACAGCCTGCGGCCGGTGGGCTGGCTCGCCAACCACCTGCTGGTCCTGGAGGCTTACCTAAACGTCATCAACCGCTACGTGCTGATCGTCTGGGCGCCGATCCCGGACCAACCGCTGGATCCGGTCCTGGGAGCCCATCAGTCGTTCGTGATGGACGGGAACTTCCTCGGGTTTGTGTATCCGTAAGGGAAGGGATTTCCTCCGGGGGATAAAAAAGGGGTAAAAACAGCTGCCTCCCGGAGGCGAAGAAGCCGGAAAAACAACATTATTCCCGATAAAAACCGAATCCGGGAAGCTGTAAAAAAACGGGTCATGTATCCTTCCTTGAAAAGGAAAGGGTTATTACATATAATACCCATATTCCCGGCCCGATTTCATGCATATCCAGGCCGGTCATAAAGGATTGGTGCTAGAGGAGCCATGATATCAACGGTCACCACATCCACCGTATCATCAATCACCAGCGCCGCGCTGTTCGGGACGCTGGGGGCTATGAGCATCGTTGTTTTAATAACCCTCTTGATTCAGAAAGAAATGGTTTTCGGACTAAGTGATACAAAGATGCAGCGTTTGCAGAGAGCCTTAAACGTTGCCATATGGCCTTTGATTGTAGTATTTATAATAATGGCAGGCGTGAAAATTTCTGAAATCTTATCAAAATAACCAATATTCAATACCCTTGACGGGCCTTCCATTTATTATTCTTACTCCCCCTTAAGGTTTTTATTATTGCAGTTTTTCTATCCATCACCCTAGAAAATTATACAGCGATGAATAGTCTTACTTTTTCACGGATTGCGTCAAAATTAGGATATAAAACACCGCTGGCGCCCATAGCGACATCTGTAGGCCCCACACCCGTAACGGTTATTTCTGATTGCGGGATCTCTTGGGAAATACAGATCAGGTTCACTATTTGTTGAGGGCTGAGATCGGTCGATATGATTTGTTGGAATTGAGATATCAGGGCGGGAATGTTCGGAACTACGGCGGGTGAGAATATCTTCTGGAATAGGGCGATCAACACCAAGTTTTTCCGATCCAATGCCGTCCATTGATGCGTAGGCGATGGTGCGATGGCATATTCCATCGCTAATTGCCCATTCATATGCTGCAATCCGGCTGGAAAATAATGAAATCCATACGGGGTGCCGTCATAAGATGTGGGTATCGTTATATCTATTCCGCCAACGACATCGATAATATCCGCCAAGGTGGACATACTGGCGGTGATGTAGTGGTGGCTCGTCGCATTAAAATTGGAATATAGATTCTGCGCTACGGTAATAGTCGCGGCGGAAACCGAATATCCACCGTTGCTTCTCGCGATGAGGTATACCTCCCCCAATCTCGTCTGGGCGAAGCCGAGGCTTTCTAATCCCACGACTGGAATCCAAAGATCCCTGGGGAAGTAGAACACCGTCGTCTTTTTCCGGCTGAAATCTATTTGTATAATTCGAACGTCTAATGGTCCATTCGGACCGGGAAAATCGGATGGCGCGATACCTAATACCAGAATATTCATCGAACCGGACTCCCCGCAATTAGTGGCCATTTGAACATTTGCTTGTGTTTGAATCGGATGCGGAGAGGGAAAAACATCCACCTCCTGATTCAATATATCTTCTCCTGAAGATGGTTTTTGTTCCGTGACGATTTCCAATGGTTCTCCCAAAGGGGAATTCCAGAATACATACCCTAAAGTAACGCAGCATCCAAATAGAAAGAGAGATGCAATGATAATTCCTAGTATTATCCATTTGCGTTTCTTGGGCATGTTATATCTCCTTTATTTCTTCTATCATACACCAATCCATTTATCGGTGCCATTGGCATTATACCCGCGCCTAGATACTCGGTCATTTTTGTTGTTACTTTTATGAGCAAGGCTTCAACAATTTCCAACGGATTGCATCGAAACTTACCCATCGGAAAAGTTTCTGATCCTCCCCCGTCCAGTTGGATAATTGGACGATAACGGGACTTTTAGAAAGGAATGTAAAATTACCAAGCGGCGCCCACGACCCGGCGTATTTGGCTTGGTCGACCGTAAGTTCTTGGCTTCCAGCACGATGGCGGATTACATACCGAGCGGATTCCGTCAATCCTCGTCCACTTGGGATGAAGGCGTCAACCCGGTACATTCCACAACCCGTAAAGCTAGGAATCCACGATACCACAACGCTTGGTGAGGCTTGGGAAGCATACAACCACCGAAAACTTCCTCCAAAACCATCGGTTAGATCTAGCCATAAGTCATCTCCGGAAAAAACGAATCCTTGATCCTCATTGTCGACCAGTATTTCCGATACAGGGTATGCCAATTCCTTCATGGGCGTTTCGCTTGTTAGAACGGTGGCGACAGGGGAAAGAGATATTTGTTCCGGTTGTACCGAGGCAACCGGTAAGGCGCTTTTGTTCAATAAGAGCGGAAATAAAACATACAAACTTATATTCGCAATGCCATGTGCCAAGGATGCACCAAGTAAAGAATGCGTTCTCCAAACCCACCACCCGAACAATAATCCGACGAATAGAACAAATAGAAGATCCATAAATGAGTGGTACCCCAGATGTAGAATTGAAAAGAGAACAGCAACATACACCAATCCTCTTTGCCCCAAGAGCTGCATCGATGCAGATTGCAATAAACCCCGGAAGATATATTCTTCCAGTAAGCCAGTAAATACAAGCAAGATGAACGCCGCTGTGATAATATCCTCCCAAGTTACATATTCAGCCAACGGACCCGGATTTAATATCAGATATTCAATATATCCTAATCCGAAACCGCAAATCCCCATCGCTAATTGGGCAGGCCATGCCCGTAAAGACCATCCGATGCGACGCCCCTTGAATTCTGTAATCTTCCCGCCAACGAACGCGGCAATAAAGAGAAGACCACCGATCACCATATACCAATATATCACCGGCAAACCCAGTATAGCCAAAGGAAGGGATAGACTCAGGATACGGATTAACGGAGCCAAGGATAGAAGGACAAGAAATCTCCGTAGAATTCGCCGGTACACGAGTGCACTATGCATTAGCAGTAGTACGAGGACAACACAATGGAAAAACATGCCATAATGTGCGTCCCCCATGGTTGTTACTACTTCGGAAAGCGTGATGACACATAAATAAAACAATACAACGGCTTGATATTGTCCTTCGGTCCCCATCAGGTGACGTCGTGCTGTGTTTACCCAAGTCATCCGATGATTAGAACGATCGTTCATGGTATATATTATCCGTATTTCGCAAGGATGATCTGATAGACGGAATGGATTTCTAATTATTATACGACTATATGTCGGTGAGGATTGGACCGGGTTTTGGACAATTGTTCTGATTTCCGTATCTTCCAAGTTACTTGTGCGGCTCTTTTCTATGTTTCTTGTTGGTTGAAATTATTGTTCTTTTCCACTATGTTTACCCAAAGCCGCAAGGAACGGTAAGGCCAAGGGGAGTCGACACGTTCTAGTAAAATAAGAATTCGTTGATGATCGCCGACCTGCGTCATGGTGATGTAAATTCCTCCTTGCCACATCTCGTCGTCCACCAAAAATATCGGTCCGATTTTTCCTAGGATCTGTCCTTGGTCATCGTAAAAAGTGACATTATATTCGCTTGCTAGACCTTCATGATTGACGATTCCTAATTCGACCCAGAATTCCTCATTCAAATACACCAATCGTGGATTTTCCGGCGCGGGAATCGAAATGCCCTGAAGATAGAATTCCGTAGAAGATTCGACCGGTGGATATGCATACATATAGAATGCCGAAACCGACGCGATGAGACCGGCTGACAAAAGCAGAACCTGTAAAATTCGATCGTTTCTTTTTCCTGAAATCCACCAGCTACAAGTTGGTCTTTCCCCAATCATACGTTCTCTGTATTCGAGTGGTTGGCGGATGCGTACAATCACCGCAACTGCCGTCCCGACTAAGAAAACCAGTAGGATACCTGTCACTATCGTCGTAATATTTATTCCAAAATTGGCTGCGTCGCAAATAATCGCCAACGGGGGAATGATGATGATGCTAAATCCGAAAGAAAAGGTCAGGCGTGTCCAACCGTCGAGATCCTTTGGATTGGGGAAGAGAGCAGCTTGAATGGCATAGCCCGGAAAAAAAAGGACTATGACGATCCCGATCATAGCCCGAATGAAAAAGATGGGTTGTGAGAATATCCATGCGCCCGATGCTGAGATTATAATCCACACCGAGAGAACAAGAAATAGAAGAAAAAAGTCCCGAGAGAAAATTCGGTTCATCGGTCGCGCTTAAGCAAGATCATCCTTTTTCATTTCCGGATTTTTCGAATCCGAATGTAAGCTTTTAGTTGACAAGGCCGGCTTCCTTTGCATTACCGCGTGGTATACTTCTAGCGTCTTTTGGGCAGCGTGTTCCCATGTGAATTTTTTAACTTGGATAAAACCTCTTTCCCGTAGTCCATTACGGACTCTAGAATTTGATAAAGCAGTTTGCATGGCGCTTGCCCACTCCTGGATCTCATAAGGATTAACCAGAATCGCCGCATCTCCGACCACTTCCGGAAGCGATGAGGAATTGGAGCAAACCACGGGCGTCCCGCTTGCCATGGCTTCCAGGGGCGGCAATCCAAATCCTTCATATAGAGAGGGGAAGGTGAAAATCTGCGCCCCCGCGTAAAGTGCTGGAAGATCCTCATCGTTCACAGGGCCGAGACGAATCACATGATCTGCAAGCCCCAGACGGCGTATCGCTTTTTCAATCTTCCCTTGTGGGTCCAGGGTAGGTCCGGCCAATATCAACGATAGATTCCGGTTTCGATGGTGAATTTTCGCAAATGCCTCAAGAAGTCTCGGAATGTTTTTGCGTGACTCCAACGCGCCGACGTATAAAACATACGGCGAAGTAATCCCGATTTTATTTTTCAGATTACGGATTTCAGCTTCCGAAGCCCGTTTCTGAAAGCAGGCAGGAAGACCGTATGGAACGATATGCAAGGATTCCGATCGCGCAGGCAAATATCTAAGGATATCTCTCCTTGAGTTACTGCTTATGGTAATGACTGCGTGAAGACGCCGGATCCGATTGGGCAACCAATACCGGTAAATGAGGTCTTCTAACAACCTGCTGTTGCCAGGGCAAACCCAGGGAATAACATCATGTAAAGTCGCGACGCAACAGGCCTTTCCCACATCCAGTAAGAAAGGAGCTACTCCGTTGGGATCATGGACCAGGTCAAGATTCAATCGCCGCGCCCAAAATGCGATCCAGAAATTTCCCAACGTCAATAAAGCCGGTAAATATCTGCAAGCCGGCAGTCGAATTATCGTAAATCCTTCCGCTTCCAAGTTCCCGGGCTTTCCTGCTGCCAATAGCACGATTTCTGGCGCCTGTTTTGATCTTTGAAGCGCTCGGACCAATTCAATCGTGTATCGACCAATACCGGTTAGCGGACGGTCAAGGCCGTAGGCGACGATACCGATTCGCATGGATCAGGGAGATTCCTCTGGAAACAGGGTTTGATGATATATTACAACTTCTCCGTTATCGTATATTTGGTCCCAATAGTCCACCGGCAAGGAGGGTATGCCCAGCCTCCTCTCTCGCCTCTTGTCATTTTCTGAATAAATGATATACCGACTTACTGTTCTGAAATCGCCGTTATAAAGAATATTCCCGGTCTGCGACGCAGAGATGAAATACAGACGATAGAGATTAGACAACCTTTCGTCGATCCCGCTCCAAATCATCATTCCCCGCAGCCGGGATTCCACCCATTCGATCGAACGATATTCTGATTCTGTATAGAAACCCCATTTGTTGCTAAGTAGAGTCTCATTGGTCGCTTTAAACAGAGATGCGAGGGTAAACCAAGCCACCATCAAACCGATAATGCCATGCATCACCCATCGCTTATGGTTTGAAAGATGCAGGCGCGGAAGTCCCTCTGTTATTGCCCGGGTGAGTAATGCCGATGCCAGTACGGTAAATCCCGGAAATAACCGCAGTTGCATGTTCGCAGCCAACGCTCCGGAGAAATCTACTGCGATAGATAGGATAATTTGGATGACAAATCCGGTATAAAGCATCCAATCGATATTCTCTACCAATCCCGGGCGTGCTTCTCCATGAAATATTCTCCATGCGCGCCGTATCCATTCCAATATGGACGCAAGAATAAGCAACCAGGTGAAAACCGTCAATCCAAAATAGACTTCCGTGCTAATCCATCCGAAGGAGATATAGGCATAGGGTTGCGCCTTAATTTCGAAACTCAGTAGCAAGGCGCTTAATTGATCGGTAATACTCCGTAACTCACGAAGATTTGATAACGCCGGTGGATATATGTATGCCATGAAGATATATATGAGGATCCCTCCCGACAGGCTGATTAACATTAGACGCCGGATATCCGAAAATGGTAAGGGCGGACGCTGCAAGCGTACTATACGAAGGATTCCGACGCCCATGACCATGCTCAGGACTATCGCCGCAAGAAAGACGGACCCGAAAAAGATATTCGTGGCGATCATCGCAAATACTATACCATAGAAGAAAATTACGTATATCGTCATTTTTCGTAACGGTTGACCGATGCTGCGATATAAGACTGTCAAGGCTAACATCATTAACGGCCAGGTGAATTTTTCATGGGATCCACGCATGGTTATGAAAAGAAATTCTGGTTGAAAAAAAACGAGGACGGATGCGAGGACCGCCGGAAAGGGTTGTTTTATCACTTCCCTGAAGAAAGTAAAGGTGGTAATTACCAATATGATCGATGCCACGTAGGAATAAATTTGGGTCTGGAGGATGGGGGCTGACAATCCCGTAAAAAACATAATCGCCAGGGAAATTAATTGGTAGCTGAATCCATGCAAATAATATCCACGCTCCGGAATCAGAACACCTTGTTCTTTGATATATTCAATGGATTGGGTATGACTCGCACTATCGGTCTCCGCCCATTGCCCATGATATCGTAGGATAAAGTAGGCCGCCGCCAATATCCCATAAAGAACCAGGAAGCCGAGTAATGCCCTAGGAGTTTTATTTCGAAAATCTACCGACGCCACATACGTCGATCGGTTCATCCGATTAGGGCCGATCAAGCGCAAGATCATCAAGACCAAACAGACCGCTACTACAACGATCGAAATCGCTAACGGGTAAAACGCTGGTGACGGATTCATGCGATTTTCCTCGGCATTCTTCCCAAGTAGCGAATTATTCTAAAAGCCAAGATGAGAGATCCAATCCAGTGAGTTTCTGTGTTTCTACGATATCGTTCCGATATTCCTCTATCAGCTCCCGACGGATATTCTCCTGCAGAACCGGCTTGGATAAATTCCATCCATTCAATTTTGTAAAGAGATTATATTGGATCGTCTGCGGAAGGAATTGCTTGAAAATATTTTTTATCGGGTTCGGTTTACGGAGGAACTCGGACCATCGCCTATTTTTCGGCGTTCCCGACGGATTATATCGAATTTGGCGGGGAATCCGGATACTGTCGTACACTCCCAAAAAACGGAATATTTTCTTGTACATGGTATCGGGCGACTTCGTTAATTCATCGAACGAAAGAAACAGAAACTGATCCTTTGAGAATTTTGAAAAATAACAATTAATCTGTTTTCCATAGAAACCAGCATCCCGGTAGTAATAATACATAAACCAGCCTTTCCTCCTCCGCTCCTCTTCGGCTTCCAATGCTTCTAGAAAATTTTCAAGGGGTTCTATCCCCTCTATCCGGTTATGAAGAAAATGCGAAAACGCTCGATCTGCAGGATTCCGAAGGATAGCAATAAACTTTGCACTCCGGATACGGTGCCTAATCCGGCTCGCCGCTTTTTTACTGAACAGATAAAAGGTTGACGCTTCGCCGATTGCTTTAGCTTTTCCCGCACCTTGAAACAATCTGCGGTATGTTTCCCATTCGGTAACGGCATTCGGAACCAAAGCCAGGTATTCCGGTGTTTTTTCTCCCTCCAAGATGAAGAACATGGGTTCTTTAACCGGACCCATAAACACTTCCGGATGACTGCGCAGGTTTTGATATATCGTAGTCGTTCCGGACCGTGGCGCCCCAAGAATCAGAAAATTAGGGAGACCGGTAATGAACTCATTTTCGGAGTGCATACCACCTCAAGGCCGAGAAGATCGAAGGTTGGATTTTAATTAAGGCCGTAACGCGGAAACAAAGCCAGATGTTCCATATCATTGTGCATGTCGCCGATGCGAAGGCGGCGCCGATAATCCCTCCGACGGGAATCAGGATAAGACACAAGAGGAAATTTATCGCCGCACTCCATCCGAAAACACGCAAAGGCTCCCTTTCGTGCCCTGTGATCATTAGGAGAAGTCCTACGGGCCCCGCGCCGACATTGAAGATTTGACCTATAATCAGGATTAATAACACGGATTGCCCCCGGAGAAATTCCTCTCCAAACCCCCGCAGCAACACCTGGCTCAACCCGAGAATTCCGCTTCCTAAAAGGATCGCCAAGCTAAACCCACCGAGTGTGGCCATTCGCACAATTTCCTGCATTCCGAGTAAGTCTTTTTTTGCATAAGACATTCCGATTAGGGGCGCGACGATGGCATTCGTGGCCATAAGAGAAAATCCGACGATCGTCGCCGTCCGGTATGCAGCGGTGTAAATACCCACCTCATCTATATCCAACAAGAAACCAACCATGATCGTATCCACCTTGAGCAGAGCAATAGCAAAGAAAGAAATCATCAATAAAGGTAGCGTGACACGCATCCATTGCGGGATGGAGAATCGGATAGGTACTTTCGGCATCGAGTAGTAGAATTCCCGTTTTATGAACCAGGCTTGTAGAACAAGGATTAAGAGAAAGGAGGCGGAAAAAGACAAGACGGCAGATTCTCCGGTCAACGATTTCGAAAAAAACAAAAGCACTGTGGTTATTGTGAGAAAGAGAAGGGGTTGAAGCAGCAATGGCGGACCGTATGCCTGTGCGATCCTGGATTTGCTGCGTAGGATTTGTGTTTGGATCTCTGTCACCGCCACCAAGGGGACTAGCGGGGAACCCCAAAGAAAAACTGACCATCCGGGTTGTCTCCCTCTAAAAACCATAAGCACGGCTGTCGAAATAAGTGCCAGGACAATCCCGACCGACAGCGCCAAAACCCTGCTCCACCTCAGGAGACCGTGCAGATAACCCACTTCTTTTCGAAATAGATATTCCGGGATTAATCGCAACACCCCAATGTCGAAGCCCATCAAGGCGAGGAAAGCGAACGCCTGGGTCCATGCGACAATGAACGTAAATCTTCCGTATTCTTCTACTCCGATCCACTGGGCGAGGATAATTTGAGCTAGGTAGCCGATTGCGGTGCCGAAAATTTGGATAACGAACGCGATTCCAATCCCACGGATTATTATTCGAAAATAATTGTTCGATCCCAGGTTTGGAATCATCGAGATGGTTTGCATGGTCGATGTCGCGCCTTTATGTGAATTCGGTAGGGATTTTCCTGACCTTTAGTAATATTTCATCACAGAGCGAAGGGAAAAATCTCCTGGCAATTCCGTCCACAAGAGAGAATATAAACGTCAGTAAATCATGGGGTTTTCCCGGCCCCCATCCTACGATTTTTTCGACACCTAACCCATAATAATTGACAAATTCCATCAAAGCCCTAGCCGTAAACATCCGGATATGCCCAGCTGGTACGCCAGCCGAAACACGCGGATTTCCTACTCGGATTCTGGTACTTACTTCGGTGCTGAAAGGTTGCCATCCCAGAAGTAGAACCAACCTATTGCGCCAGGACGCCAAATTTGGAGTCGTGATTACTGCGTACCCCCCTGGTTGTAATATCCTATAGATTTCCGAAAGCAGCATGTCTGGAGAAAATACATGTTCGATTACTTCGCCAACATATATGCAACTAAAGGTTTCTCTTTGAAAAGGAAGAGCGGCCTTCTGGTTCAGGTCGAACAGAACAACCTGGATCTCCCGCCCTTTGGCTTTGCGGAGGGGAGAAAAAGCCAAGTCCACTCCGACAACCTGTCCCGCCGATAGGCAACGAGACACGGGAAGGGTTTTTTCCCCATCGTTGCACCCAATATCTAGAAATTTTTTTCCATTGATCGCTTCCAGCAACGGCAAGCTGGCATGTAATAAACCCCAGGTTAGGTCGGTCGGCTTTTCCAGGGGGCGGTCATTGTAGAAATCATTTGTCACTGAACTGCTCATACTTCCTCTCTGGTTTCGCTCCGTTCCTTCCCCTCTAAAACCTTTTCATACCGTATAGCGAGTTTATATATATCATATTTCTGTATCTTTTTTGGGGAAAGACGCGGAAGGGTCAATCCATGGAGTATTCCATCTGCAAGTGCCCGATGATCATCACGGACCATTATGACATTAGGAAAATCCATATTCCGGATTTCGGTTAATTCTGTGCAAACCGTTGGTAGACCCGCGGCTGAATACATCAATAACCGCATCGGGCTGCTCGCATCGGCGCCGCCCGATTTTAGGTATGGACAAAGTCCGACGTCAAAGGAACTGACAACTCTGGGCGCACTCGACAACGGCACTTGAGGGAGGAATTTTATATTTTTTAACTTCTCCCGACGAATTCGGGAACGAATCTCCGGAATCGCTTTTCCACGTCCGGCGATGATGAAAACCAGCCTAGACTTCGAAAGCAAGTGAACGGCATCGATGACTTTATGCAATTCCGCCGCCCTATCGTGATTGCCTAAAATCCCGATGATTGATCTGGACACCACTCGTTTTACTCGTTGGTGTGCTTCTGAAGTGCCTCTGAAATTTTTTAAGTCCACGCCATTGGGAATGAAATGGATTGGTTTGTTGGTCAGGGATCGGATCTTCTTTGTGAGGACTTCGCTGGCGGCTACGATGGCATCCGCCGAATCCATATAGTCGATCTCGTTTCTTTCGATTTCCTCGGCGTAGTCTTTCATAAGGCCATAACTCCGCCAATATGCGACGTTTTCGTCGAAAAGATCGAAGATCAATCGCGGAGCCTGGGGTGGAGGCAGGACAAACGTGCCAACAACCGCATCGATGGCATGGTAACGGATTATCCGCCGGACCCATTGCGAATAGAGATGGGAATTTATCCTCCGAATTGTCGGAAAAAACAATGCCGGGGAAATCCGGGGGATTCCATGAACAGTAAGATTGCTCTCGCGCTTCCGTCGATAAAAAAAATTTTTAAGGTATCTGGTAGAGATATAATCCTGAAGATTGTAAAAATCCGCTACCCAATCGGTAACATGAACTTCATGTCGTTCAGCGAGTACCTGACAAAATAAATGAGCCCTCTGTGGAATATGCCAACTTGTATGGGGAATCCATAATATTTTCAATGATTTTCCTTCTACTCCTTGGATTGCATCCCGCTGCGTTCTCTTGTCGATCATTCCATAATGCGATTTGCACCCTTTTCCCACCCTCCCCCGCAGATTCCTGAATGCGGAATCCTGACGTAATGGGTTGATTTTATCCTGTAACGGAGGAAAAAACCAATCGGTCGAGAACCCTCCTGTTTGTCAAATCTGTTGGATGGTGCTATCCAACCTTATGGATCATTTCCGGTTTCTCCGATCTATCCCATATTGGTTTTCCCCGTTTTCCCTACAATGCCGGCCCTTTTCACTTTCTTATCGCCTAGGTTGTTCTCTGATAAATTGCTCCGCCCACGCCGTTGTATTCGAATCCATTTCATCAATTATAGGTGAAATAAATGGGATTGTGAACCGGAGGTGTAATTCACTTTCATCGCCAAGGCATCATTCTCTTCGATGTTGGCTTTTTACTTGAAGACCAATCGCATTTTTCAAGCAGGTATCCAAGAGGGATTTGGTTCGGCTTCAAAGAAATTGGGACAATCTTTGAAAAACCGAGCCTTTTGGCTCGATATTGCCTAATGCCAGTACGTTCGGTAACCCTTGAAATCCCGCGAGTTCTTCGCTACCGGTGTTCAGGAAAACGAATCTCAGCTGGAATTTCTTCGGACAATACATTTGAATCCGGATCGGCCGCGCGCGCTGGATTTTGGATATGGAATCGGAAGATTGACCCAGCCCTTGGCTATCCATTTTAAGGAAATAATCGGCGTAGACATTG
Source organism: Anaerolineales bacterium (assembly GCA_016928575.1). Classification (NCBI taxonomy): domain Bacteria; kingdom Bacillati; phylum Chloroflexota; class Anaerolineae; order Anaerolineales; species Anaerolineales bacterium. Next base: position 43,276 of record JAFGKK010000088.1, on the reverse strand, counting down.
CGCCCTTGATGTTGAAACTGGCCGGGTAGAATAACCAATTTAGCGATCGTTGTCGGTTTAACCTCAACCCCTCATGGTGTCTTCAGTTCTTCCAGGATAATCATTTTCCCTTCATTTATTCGGTGAAATCCTTGCAGCATATCCCACCTGACAAATCGATGCACTATATCCGAGAATATTTTGGCGTTCTCTACCCCGGCAGGATCCTGGTTTTTCACGTTCCAAACGAGCAGATTATTATTCACCGTGGACGGCGCCTCAACCGGGAGGGTTTGATCCTTTGCCTGGTTCCAAAACAAATCCTGGATGCCACCTATCGAAAAATCCGATATGGGTACAAACCGGTTATTGAAGTGTACACCATCAGAAAAACCGGATCGTGCAGCTCCAAATCGCTTATCGCGCTCGGATCGAATCCATGGTTGAAATTCCTGGCCCCTTCTTTCTTGATCGTCGATATATTGTGACCAAATACAAGGAGCCACAATGGGTCAAGCTGATTCCTCTATTTCCGCGGTCAGATCCTTCCAGAGTTTGTCTCGGTGCATTCCGCTAAGACTCCATCATATAAACGCTCCAACTCCCTGCTGATTTTTTGTAAATCCAGGTTTTTTTTTATGTATCTTCTTCCTTTGTTGACTTTTTCTTGCGCTTCCCTCGGATGTTCTACAATCCAACACAGCGTTTTTGCCAATTCGCTGGCATCGTTCGGCGGTATCGTGAACACGGCGTCGGCTTCCTGGAGTAACCCTCCCCTACCTTGATATCCTCCTACCACAACGGGAGTGCCGCATAGAATCGCTTCCACCGGTACCAGCCCAAATATTTCATATGTGGCCGGTGACGCAATCACATCAGCATCCACTAGCGCCTTCAGGCGTTCTCCTCCATAGAGAGGACCAGAGAAAAGAACCCTATCTTCCAGATTCTTTTTTTTCACGGTTTTTTCCAACAGCGATCGTTCGCCATCATCCGGGCCGACAATGGCTAAGGCGCTCTCTGGGTATTTGGTTTGAATCCTTTCGAAGGCTTCAAGTAAAAGTCGGAGTCCCTTTTCCCGGTGAAGTCGTCCCAAATAGAGAAACAACGGTCTCACCGAAGAGATGTGCAACACATCCTTCCGGAATTGTCCACGTCGGGGAAGACACGAGAATTCTTCCAAATCTACGCCGTTGGGGATTAATCCAATCCGATCGCGACGGATTCCCGCTTGTTCAAATTGCCGAACTTCCATTGGTGATACGGCAATCCAGCGGCAAACGTTTTTCCGGAAAGTGGACCCAAAAAACCAATCGAATGCCTTTTTCGCTGATTTCCGTTGAAGAATGATCGGAAGAGTTCCGTGAGCTGAAATCACGACGGGGATTTTCCGTGATCTCGCCTCGCTTAATGCAACCACATTTTGATATGTCCGTACGGTATGCAGATGTATCAGATCGTGTTCTGATATATGCTCCCGAAGCCATGTGGGCAAGCCCGGCGTAAAATAGAAACCCAGACGGGAAAAATAACTGGGCAACAACACCTGCTGGAATCCATTATCCGGATACCGCGAAGATCGGACGCCGTGATCTCCGGCTACCACGGTGACCAGATGGCCTCGTCGCGAAAGATACGAGGATAGTTGGAAAGCTACTTGCGCTGCCCCTCCCATGGAAGGGGTAAAAAAAGGCGACACTTGAAGAATGCGCATGGCTCTCCTCATACATTGGGTCGCGTTCTGTCAACACCCCCCAATTCCGGCGGCGGACCCGCCTTCCCATATAATAATTTTCCAACAAACGGTTGGCGTCGTACGGTATATAAAATGCTTCGAAATACCTTCGCCAGCGGAGAATCCCAAAATAACCATCCGAAAAAGCGGGTTCTAAACCCGAGCAGGGAAATCCAATCAATCAATGATCGGTGGGTGGAAAATTTATTTCCGCAGAATGAATCAAGGGGTTGATTGAATAAGAGATCCGTTTTCGATGATGGAAGCATCCCGGTCCGCCTTGCAAAATGTAAATGACGGATCTCATCCGGGCGGATCCCCATAACCTCACAGCAAGCTGTGTCGGCAGCGCCGACGCTGTTCGCCGCCAGGAAGACGTTTTTTCGGATGGCATTACCCGAGAGAGGCCCCGCGCCATCGAGGAAAAAGGTTCCATCCATGATTACCCGCGGGGCAAGTCGGCGGTTGATCGCGATGATTTTCCTCTCAAATTCCGGATGATCCCTAAGTCGCATCGTCGAGGGATTGCATCCCCACTGGTTCTTGAACGCCAAACTCACTCCGGTCATTACGTGCACTTTCGGCACCGGAATGGTGATAAAGACATCCGTCTCCCGCAGTAGAAGGCGGGGCAGAATAATGCGAACCGGACTTCCCAATACGGTTTCGCAAACTTCTTCCGCGAACTCCTTGCTTAGGTTTATCACTCGGATTGAATACTTTTTTTGCAGTTCGTACACCCCATGTCCGGCCAACGATTCTTCTGCGGTGAACGAATGATATCCGCCGTCGGATTCGCCCACCGTGATCCGGCGGGTTCGTGTTGAGAGCGCCGCTATGATAGCCTCAATAGCCTTTGGCGTGGTGGTCACGCCAGGGATATGCGTAGGCCATGTCAAATTCGGCTTCAGGAAAACCTTTGAATCCGTTGGTAGCCACGCCTGCCACCCAATCCAATCCAAAGCGTTGGCCACCTCCTCCGCAGTTAATTCCGATCCGGTGAGTCGTGCGATGTATACCCGATTCATGCTTTCCTCTCCTGATGGACCATCCAATGGCCTATTGCCAAGCCGTCTAAACCACTGTGCTTGAGCGTACCCAAAGCGGTCGCCGGCGAGCCGACGATAGGATATCCATGCAGATTAAAGGACGTGTTCAGGATGCCGCCGACCCCCGTTGCGGCTTCGAAGTATTCCAAAAGCCGTTGATATCTCTCATTTTCTCCATTTACGATTTGCGGTCGAGCAGTCCGATCGATGGGGTGTAGACCGGCAAGAATCTCCTCGGCATCCGGCTTGGTGTTAAAGGCTTCGATCATGTATTTCGCCGGACGCGCGTTTTCTAAATAGGATTCCATTCTGTGGTTAAGAATTGATGGGGCGAAAGGCATCCAGAAATCACGGAATTTTATTGCGTGATTGATTCTCCGGATTATTCGAATATCCCGCGGATCGGCCAGAATGCTTCGGTTTCCCAAAGCCCGAGGACCCCACTCCTCCCTTCCAAAGAACCGACCGATTATTTTCCCTTTCGCAATCTGATGGGCGACCGCTTTTTCAATGTCCATAATCCGTTCCGCTTTCGCCCGCCACCCGCCCTCATCAATTTCTCGTTCAATATCTTCGTCTGAAAACTCTCTTCCATAATACAGATCTTGAAGTGGAATCCGGCATGGAGTTATTCCGTTGCGTTCGCATAATCGAAAATACCCTTCCAAGGCAGCGCCGACCGGTGTTCCCCCGTCATCGGCCGCCGGATAGAAAAACGCATCCTCCACCTCGGGTAATTCCCGGATGACCTTATTGGCTTTAACATTCAGGAACATCCCACCCGCGCAGGCGACCTTATGCAAACCCGTTTCCCGGATAGCATTCCTGATCCATTGCGTAACCAGTTCTTCAAAATACCTCTGGCATCCAGCCGCGATATTGTCGAAACGGTGGCCCGCCAGGATTTTCTGGAGTTTTTTTTGTACTTCCGTTGAATAAACCCCCAGGGTATTCTGAAATTCTAACGGTCGCCGTGGATGAATTCGGACGATTCTTCTCATCTGATCCAGGCATAACTCCGCTTGCCCATATGGCGCCAATCCCATGATCTTGTATTCATGCTCCCAGCGTTTAAAACCGAGATAACCGGTTATTTCACTGTATAGATTGTTACCAAGACTGTGGTAGAAGGTTGTTGAAGCAATTCGTTCGATCCGGTAATCCTTGCCGATGGACACTGTCGCGCTTAGATTGTCTCCGGCACCATCTAGGGTTAAGACAAGAGTCTCCTCTTCCCACGGACGGGAATAAAAAGCGCAAGCCGCATGCGACAAATGATGTTCCATGAAAATAACCTCCTTCTCCGATAAATCTAATTGTCGGAGGATGGCGTTAAGTTCGTCCATACGCCGCAGGCGGTGAAATCCGCGAACGAACAGATCAGCCATGGTATGACTTTGATAAAGCGGTGCTAGTTTTTTATATAGCTGGGTTATTCTGCTGCCTTCTTCCCTAACCGGAGCCATCGCCCGGATAAGGCAACCTATTACCACCTGATCCACCGTTGCTGGATCTATTCCCGCCGTCTGGAATACGGCAGGGATGGAGAGGATTGGAACACCGCTAAAATTTTTAATATTGGTCAGCCTTTCTTCCAATACAGCGGCTAGGATCCTTCCGTCTCGAACCAGCGCCGCCCCGGCATTATGCCCATCGTGAATTCCTAATACCGTAATTGATGGTTTCATAGTCGACCTCCTTCTACAGACTTCGCTGATCCGATTATCGGTCTTGGCGATGATGGAAGCGAGTATAAATCCCTACCGTCAGCATCCGGTGTATTTCGTGCAAACCAAGAATCATATGGGAGTTTATATGCCGACGGGCGATCTCCATCTCCGAGTCAAATTGTTTGTTGGCGCTGGAACCCGCTTTGGAATTAGGATGGATTCGGAAACAAGCGAGGTTTTTCCAAATGATGTGAAGCGGGTACAGGCGGCCAATTCGTAGCCAATAGTCATAATCCATCGCATAATGGATATTTTCATCCAGGTATCCAATCTTTTCCATTACACTACGTCGCCAGAAAGTGGCCGGTTGAGAAATAAAGTTAATTATTTTTAGAATCCTCTGGCTATTCACCCATAACCAGAAGTTCTTATAGCATGTGATCCATTTTCGAATTACCCGACCTTCCGGGTCGATGTTTCTGCAGCGCCCGGTGACCCAAGCTGCTTCTGGATGTTCAGAAAAATATTTTCCGATCGTCAGTAATGCACCGGGGTCATAAATATCATCGGAATTAAGGAAAGCGACAACATCCCCGCATGCAGACCGTAGTCCTTTGTTTACCGCATGAGATTGGCCAAGGTCTTTTTCTGATTTCCAGGTCAACTGGCCCGAATACCTACGCAGAATCGTTACCGTGTCGTCTGTGGAGCCTCCGTCCATAACGATGTATTCTAAAGAAGGATAATTCTGATTTACGACGGATTCGATGGTTCGGCTGATGAACCGAGCTTGATTCAAAGAAGGAGTGACGATGGTTATTTTGGGGTACACCTTTATGGTTCCTCCTTTATCTTCTTTTCAACTCAGACTATTATCCATCAAGCCAAGTAGATTAGCAACCAATTTGAAAGAACCATTACTCCGAGTAGATAACCATCCTTTTAAGAGGGGCAGCAAAAACATATCACTGGAAGGTAAAAGCCCCATTCTCAATTAGATAGATTCCGTATCTCTGTAACCCGCCAATCACATCCTCCGGTCGAAATAAATCCGGATTTTCTACTTCGTAAAATTGACAACCAAAATTCTCTTCTATCGAATGTGCTTGGGTCTTTCTCCCACACCATGTCGATGGTGCCAATAGCAGAGTTTGTCCAACAGGTTGTATCGGCCAATGTGACTCCCAAAAAAGCGAGAGGAAATCGTCCGGATTAGCATTTTTTAATAAAACCAATGTGCCTACTAAATTTAGGGTTGAATTTTTATATGGAAGAAGGTCGATATTCCTGAAAGCCCTGCAAAGATACTGCGGGTAAAAATCCAATTCAACTTTGGGCACTTCCAGATCGTATTTCCAGAGAGTCAATGCTTGCATAAATGGAAACCCTTCCTTATTTTCGATGTGTCTGAGAATTATTCTATCCGCCGTTCCTAATCCACAGGTCTCCATCATCCCCTTTATTCGATATGTAGAATATCCGTAGATGAATTTTATCTTTGAGCAGGAAAAGACTCACGGATGATGTACAAAACGATCCCGATAAGATCCAGTTCGTGGGGGATGCGTACACCAAGCGTACGAATTTTCAGTTTTTCTACCATATGGTTTTTTACAAATCATTACCGGTTCCTCCGGTTTTATTTATCGACAGCGATGACGGGCGCGAGCCTTTTCTGGCTAGAAGAGATCCTGGGATCCACTCTCGCAGGGCGTCGAAGGTCTCCGAAGGCTGGATATCAACGCTATTTTGCCATGGCGGATTTTAATTCCATCAACAGCGCGCGGATAGAATGCAGAATGATCCCGGTTAATAAAAAGAACATTCCAACGATCGAAAGGAAAACACTTATCAGCGCGTATCCGATGGCAAGCGTCTGATATCGCGAATAAATATCCACTACCCAGGCGCCCCACAGCAAACCCATTGTTATTAAAATAGCTCCCGGTACTCCAAAAAACAACAGCGGACGGTGCTGGCCGACAAGCCGAAGAATCCCGTTCAGCACCGAGACCCCATGCGCAATAACCGATCGTTTGGGTCTTTCCGGATAGCAGATGACAATTGGCACTTCGGTCAACTGTAAATCTTGTTGCGCTGCAAGGAATTGCATTTCCGATTCCACGGAGAAATCCTCCGATTTGAACTTGATTCTCTGAAGGGCTTTTGTCGAAAAGGCGCGGAATCCGCTTTGTGAATCCGTAACGTGCGTACCGGTCAACCAATTGGTGAACGAATTAAAAAAACGATGGCCAAGAATTCGGACAAACGGGATATGACTCTGTTGCTCCAAATATCGTGATCCCACAACAATATCTGCCTTCTCATCATGGATTGGCGCTATGACGGTTGGAATGTCCTCTGGCCGGTGCTGTCCGTCCCCGTCCAGCACCACCGCCGCCTGCGCCCGCAGTTCCCGCGCCTTCTCGAACCCCGAATTCAGCGCCGCGCCCTTGCCGCGGTTGGTCTCATGCCGCACCACCACCGCCCCGGCCGCCCGGGCGACTTCCGCCGTGAGGTCCTTCGAGCCGTCGTCAATCACCAGGACCGCATCGACGTATTTCTTCGCCTTCAGCACAACCGAGCCGATGAATCGCTCTTCGTTGTAGGCCGGGATGATCGCGATCAGCATGGGACCGCCCGCCTTTCTTCAGGAAATCCGCCCCACTTATTATCCTCTTTCATATCTTGTCAGGCAAGGGGAAAGCAGAAGTACTACCGTCCTTTGCGGACGGATCCTCAAAATGGGATTGACATCCAAGCGAAAAACAAGGTACCCTTGCCGTTCGGTGTGAAATCCGGATAAAAAAGGAACCGGAATATGCTCGCCCGTTGGTTTTACTACCTGCGATCCATCCCCACCCTCCTGGCCGGAATCCGGAGTTGGGGAAGCGCGGCGCGCCTGCTGGCCGGCCGCCCGCCCCGTCCGGTGACGGTGCGGCTGACCGACGGAAGCGCCTTCCGCCTCCGCAGCCTGATGGACCTGTGGATCATCAAGGAAACCTGCCTCGACCGCGACTATGAGATGGACCTTCCCGCCTGGTGCGAGGAGTGGACGGTGATGGACATCGGCGCCGGATTGGGGGATTTTTCCATCCGCGCCGCCCGGGGTCATCCGCAGCGTCGAATCGCCGCCTTCGAACCGTTCGCCGAATCTTTCGACCTGTTAAAGGAGAACCTCCTGTTGAACGGCATTCGCAACGTGCAGGCGTTCCCCCTGGCCGTCGGCGCGCACTCCGGTCCGATGCGTCTGCAGACCGCCACCGGAATCGCGGTCCAGCATAGCACCGCGCCGGGCGAAGGATCCGCTCCGTCTTCCGCACTCACGGTTGAGGGCGCCACGCTGGAAGAGGCGCTCCGTAAAGCCGGATTCGCCCGTTGCGATCTCCTCAAGGTCGATTGCGAGGGCGCGGAATATGAGATTTTCCTCGGTGCGTCCGACGAAACCCTCCGCCGGATCGAGCGCATTGCCATGGAGTACCACGACGGCTGCACGCCCCACTCCCACAGCGAACTGGCGGACTTTCTGCGCCGCAAGGGATTCGCCGTGACCCTGCGCGACAACCCCGTCCACAAACACATCGGATTCCTCACCGCCGTGCGGAATTCCTGAGGACCCGCGCCATGACCCCGCGCCCCTCCCCGCTCCGGGCGGTTGTGTTCGACATGGACGGAATCCTGATCGATTCTGAACCGTTTTGGCGCGAATCGGAAATCGAAATCTTCGGCCGGCACGGCCTGCAGCTGACCGAGTCGGATTGCATCCTGACCACGGGCATGCGCATCGGGGAAGTGACCCGTTACTGGTACGATCGCCGGCCGTGGAACGGCCCCCCGCCGGAGATCCTCGCCGCGGAGATCCTCCGGGGGGTGATCCGCCGGGTGCGTGAACGGGGCGAGGCCATGCCGGGGTTGATGGACGCCCTGGGCCTCTTCCGTTCGCGCGGGCTGCGCCTGGCGCTGGCCTCGTCCTCGGCCCGGTCGCTCATCGATGCGGTGCTCGACCGCCTGGGGGTACGGCCGTATTTCGAAGCGGTCTGCTCGGCGGAAAACGAACCCCGCGGAAAGCCCCACCCGGACGTGTATCTTGCCGCGGCAACAAGCCTCGGGGTTCCGCCGCAGGCGTGCCTGGCGATCGAGGATTCGATCGCCGGCGTGCAGGCCGCCAAGGCCGCCGGAATGAAGTGCATCGCCGTCCCGCTGCCGGAATTGCGAAACGACCCGCATTACCTTGCGGCGGACCGGACGGTGAATTCTTTATTGGAAATCGGCGACAGCCTGCTCGACGCCCTTCGCGATTGAATAATATTTATCCACGAAGAACATGAAGGGTTTGGGAAAAGGATTATCGCTTTTTTCGTCTGATGGTCGACGGGTTTCCCATACGAAAAAATACACCGGCTTTATTTGGTCAATAATAATGCTATATGGGCATAGACCATTCCCGGATTTCGACCGGATCGGAAAAACGCATGAGGGTCAACGACCGCTCGGCGGAAAGGAACGCCAGAGTCCTCCCGTCCCGGCTGAATGTATAGTTAAAGGCGGTGGACTCGATCGGAAACGATTGGGAGAACAGCGCCTTGTTATTCCCGACGGCGTAGACCGAAAACTGCAGATGCTGCGCATAGATGAAAACAAGGATGGTTTTCGTATTGTGTTCGAAGAATACGGCCTCGGCGCCGACGAAAGGATCCTCTTGGGATTCTCCCGGGGTAACCGGCACGTACAGGACCGGAGCCGGATTGAGCTTGTCTTCGCGGATTTCAAAAATATTTATACTGGATTTGTTGGGATTGAGCGAGGCGAATATCCCTCCCTCATCCCCCATCCCGACAAGGTTGTCGTGACCTTCGATGCGGATAAACCGCCAAGTCTGAAAATCTTTCGTGACGGCAATGGCCGAAATTAAACTGGTGGACCCCCTGACGGCGCCATGAATCGATAGAAGGTCCCGACCAATTCGATAACTCCGGAAAAGGGGAAAGGGGCTGACCGAGGAAATGGCGGCCCCATCGGAGGCGCGAAATAGGCCGACTAGTCCCCCGCCGCAGTTCATCCCGATCAAGCTTTCCGAGTAATCAAACTGAGCCCTGCAAGCGGGGTCCGGCGACTCAGGCCACCCCGGGCGAAGGGCGACCAGTGAGCCGTCCAGCATGTTGAACACGGCCAGTCGGTGATCGCTCCCGACCGTCGCCACAAGACCGCTTGATGAAAAATCCATCCCACCCGGATATAATTTGGTCGAGACCGATCCGATCTTGGACCACGTTCCAGTCTCCACGAAATCAACACGCCCGCCGGTATCCTGGAGGGCCAAGACCGATCCGTCACCGTTGAGAACCAGCCGACCGGGTGAGACCAAAGAATTGTTCCCCGGCCTCAATTGGTTGTTGTGGATTCCGTCCGGGATAGCCCGGACCTGAATCTCCAGCCCCTCCGGATCTACCGACGATGCGCCCCGTAGAGCGGTATGGATCTCCGCCCGGTTTCCTTTCATAAAGGAGAGGTTCAACGCCGAGGTGGAATACGATGCGATCGGCGCCGCGGAGCTTTCCCCTTCGCGGAACACCATGCTCTGCAAAACGCCTTTTTCCATCCCCGCCATGAGCAGAAACCGCCCGCCGGCGGGAATCTTCCCGATCGAATCCGAATACAGCAGCGCCTCGGCCGGTGATGCGGCCTTCAGACCGTCATTCAGCTCGAGCGTGAGCACAGAGTCCGATTCCATTCCAAGCACTATCGAGTGCGACCGCCAGGGATCCTTGGCCAGAAGCGGGGAGGACGCAGAGATGGCGATACTCAAGCCTGCCGGAGCCGGATCGGAAACTTGGATTTCCCAGATGAGAAATCCGTTCGGGGGAGCGGCCAGCATCCAGCGGGGGGAACTCATCCATCCATAACGGACCAGATCGTCGGGCGCCGGATCCACCGCGATCTCGTTATAGGCCGGGATGGTCAAAGGGTCCAGCCCAGGAGAGCCGACCGGCGCAGGTTCAATATCCTCCGTCATAACATATCCCTCCAGCCCTTCACTTAAAACCAGGGAATAATTCCCCCAAAACCCCAGAATCGTAATCACGGTATCAGGAGCAAGCGTTCCGGATTCGGGGAAAAAAGCCGAGTCCGGCCCGGCGTAAATCTTCGTCAGTGATGCAACCCGGTAAACGCCGGTTTCCACCGGCGTCTTCACCGGCGCCTCGCTCGGAGAGGGAACCGGTGTTGCCGTCGCGGCCGGCGAAGGGGAAGAGCACGAGGTCAGGAGAATAAATACGAGAAGAAACAGGATATGTTTTTTCATGGCGCCCTCCAGGCCTCAGACCGCATCCGCCGGGATCCCCCATATATAAACGTTGTTTTTATCCGTAAGCGCCGCGAAACAATCGCCGGCCGGGCTGAATTGGACGTATTTGATTTTCTCCCCCAAAACCACATAGGTCCGCAATTCGCGGAAGTCGGTCGTGTCGATCACTTTAAGGAGCCCGCCGTAGAGCGTCGCCAGCAATTCGCCCCGCGGGCCGAGCGACACCGCCTCCCCCACGATCCGCTGCACCCGCTCCAGGTTGCCGTCATCGGAAACCCGGTAAATGTTTATATGTCCCTGGGGTTTTAAGGGACTGGGATAGGCAACCACAGCGGCCAGCATCTTTTCGTCAGTGGACAGCCGCAGATCCAGATACCCCTCTTGTGAAACCAGATCCGGCTCCGGCTTGCCGGCCGTGTAGCGACGCAAGCCGTCCGGTCCGGCGGTAAACAGGATGCGATTGGAAAGAAGCGCCAACGGGCGTCGGAATGCCCAATACCCGTATCCGGGCATCTCGCTTGCCCATTGGGTTCTTTCCTGACCGTCGAGGCCCATGAAATTCAGGAGACCGGCTCCGCGTCCATACCCTTCGATCTGCCAGGCCAGGTACTTTCCCGTCGAGTCCACATCGGCCGCTATGATCGGCGACATGGTTTCCGTCTCGGGTATTTTCTCAATCCCCCCCGAGTCCGGATCCAGGATTGCCAGAGAATTTCTTCGGTTGCTGTCTTCCAGAATGACGATCAGGTTTCCATCCGGCAGGAACGCCCAGGGGTTTGTCCCGAAGATCGAGGAGATACGCGAATAAGCGGTGACGCTTTGGTTGATCGATTGCGCCATGTTCCAGCGCGAGAAGGCCGACCATAAGGAATGATAGATATAGGTTCCATCGCGATTGAAGGAAAAATCCCGCGCCCCGCCCGGAGTCCCGGAAAAAAGCGTGTTCTTCCATTCCCCTGATATCGAATCCACGGTTACCGCCAAATGATCGGAAGCCGCGATGAGGATTTGCCCGCCTTGCGGGTCGGAGGCCGCCGAGGTGATCGCGCCGTAGGTCAGGGAGAGAACCCGGAAGTCGCTTTCCCGGCCGCCCGCCAGAATCCCCACTCTCCCATCCATGCCCGCCAAGAGGATCTGTCCTTCACTGCCATGCGGAGTCAGCGAGCGTATCTGTCCCAATCCGGTGTCGAATTGCAGTCCCCTGGTTCCCTCTGCCATGTCCCAGGATTGCAGCCAGCCTTCCTCCGTTCCCGCGTAGAGGATGCCCTCCACCCGCATCAGCCGGGTCGTCCCCTCGCATGCGCAATCGAACTCCCGCTCCACGGATTGGGTCTCCAAATTCCATTTTCGGATGGCCCCTCCATCCGAGGAAGAAAAGAGGTATTTTGAATCAGGTGTGAAGGCCAATCCCCGGATCAAGGGATTATCGTTCTTGAGAACCGTTTTCTTCTGCGGAGAATTATCCTGCCAAAAAATTATCTGGTTGTCCTCGCCGGCCGACGCCAGAAGCTTGCCCGCATCGTCAAAAACCAGCGCCAAGACCGCGCGGGTATGGCCGGTTAGGGCGGTTTCTTTTTGCGGCGCGTTCACCGGGAAGACGTATACATTATGCCCGTCGGCGAATGCCACCTCCCCGCCATCCGGTGAAAAAGCAATGGCTTGCACTCCGTAGGTCACCCTCCGCTCGTAGATGGCGTCCCCCTTCGGATCCTTCAGGAGAAAACTCCCACTGGTTCCGATGGCAACCGTTTTCCCGTCGGCCGCCCAAGCCACCGAAAGCGGCGCCGGCGTCAGCTTGGGTGATAGGGGCAGAATTTTCGCCTGGGATATGTTCTCTGCCGTCAAGACCTTCAATCTGTACTTCGCCGCCTGCTGGGCGGCGAGCGTGGGAGTTTGCGAAGGGTGGATTAATTCATGGGGCGGGATGGTTCCCGTGGCAGTAACGGTGGGGGTCTGGGTTTCGGTGGCAATTGCCCGCGTGGGAGTAGCGGAGGAGGTGGGCACGACGCTCGGATCCCCCTGGCAGCCAGAAATCCAAACCAGGCCCGCCAGGAATAAAATCCATCGGAATCTTTTTTTATCCATTTTCATGGCGCTTCCTTGATGGAAATCAAATATACTTCTCCGGTTTCTGCAGCAATTGCTGAATCTTAATAGATCCCTTATCCCCCCAATTTTGATTCCATGGCAATTATTGGCTTTCCTATCATAGGGTGCCACGCTAATCAATAACAAAGATATGAAAGATCATGCGGTATTTCCGCAAATTATCCATAAAAAACCAGCCTTTCGCCCTCTGAAGTTCAGATTTTAAGCTCGGCGGCAAGGTTTTGCTTGGAAAAATCCTATTTCTGCCAACTTCCATAGCTCGAATACGGCTGTTGATTTTCTTCTCGTCTCGGAGTAAAAACGCAGCATCCGGCTCTTTACAAAAAAAACGATCCGTCTCCCCCTGGGCAAGATCCCCGCAGGAATTTTCAAAGCCCCGCTTTCACAGGTCTGTATCTCCGATATTGGGTTCTCCGATTGTCGATTCTCAAAGGACGATAATCAATCGTTATATCGCCTTTTCGTACATCCGGTGCGTTTTGTAAAAATCGAATCCCAGGCCGCGCAGCTCGCGCTGCATCTTGTCGTTCTCCACGCCCACCTGGACCACGTCGGCGTGTTCAAAGTTCCCCGCCTGCAGGCTCTTGGCCATCTCGTCGAAGAGAATCGCCGTCCCGCCCAAGCCGCGGTATTTATCGACGATCCCTGCGCCGTTGAGGTTGACCCACTTAGTGCGCCTCAATTCCAATAGGAGGTCGATCCACCCGAACGGGAACAAGCGCCCGCGGGTGCGCTGCAGCGCGGCCGAGATGTCTGGATACGCGAAGACGAACCCCACCAACTCGTCTCCCTTGGCGATCAGTTTGATCAGGTGCGGATCGGCGAACCACAAGATCTGGTCCGCCATCGCTTTGGCCTCGTCGTCGGTCAGCGGCGTGTTGCCGGTCGTGCCGGCGAGCGAATCGTTGTACAGCTTCTGCAGGCGCGGGACGACTTTAGCCAGGTCTCGCCGCGAGCGGAATTGTAAAATCCGCAATCCGCGCCGGCGCCGGACGATCTCCGCCATTTTGTGGATGTGCTCGGGCAGTTGCGCGGAACGGTTGAAGTATCCGGAGACGACGTCCGCCGTGCCGCGGAAACCGCTTTCCTCCATCAGCTTCGGATAGTAGGGGAAGTTGTACGGGATCCCAAGCGCAGGCCGGTGCTCGAATCCGCGCACAAGCAGGCCCATGCCGTCCAGCGAGGTGAATCCTTTCGGCCCCCACAAACGGTTCAACCCCCGCGCCCGGGCCCAATCCGCCGCCGCATGAAAGAGCGCTTTGGCGGCGGCGGAATCATCCCGGCATTCAAACAGGTAAAAGAAAGCGGTCCGCTCGCGGTTGTATTCGTTGTAGTGCCGGTTGTCGAGAACCGCGATCCGCCCCACTGCGCGCCGTCCGCCGTCGTCCGCCAGGAAAAACGCCGCGTCGGAATGCCGGTAGAACGGATGCCGCTTGCGGTCGAGCATGGACCGGGCGTCGGCCGCCAGCGGCGGCACCCACTGCGGACAGCCGCGGTAGAGGGAAAAAGGCAGGTCGAGGAACTCCCCGACCTGCCTTTTCACTCCCGGATCCACCCGCACAATTTTCATTTCTTCGATTGTACCGTCTTCTCCTCTTTCGCGGGCGGGGCCGTCGTTTCGCGGACCTGCTGTTGGAGTGCCGTCTCCGCCCTGGCGGCCCCGTACGGATCCTGCAAGGATTGGGAGAAGCGCTTGGTCACCTCGTCGGCGGACTTCTCGAACTCGCACGCGTCCGCCGCGCCCATCCCGGCGCCGGCTTGCTCGGCCGTGGCGATCCGGTGTTTGATGATGAAGAAGAAGCCGTCGGTGAACACCCGCAGAGGCTTGCCGCGCCGCCCGCCGAGCCGCAGATATGTCCTTGAATCCCGTCACAATGGGCGGTCCTCGGCCTCGCCCTTCCGCGCGATGGTCCGGCCTTCCTTGAGTGAAGCGCCCAGCGGCCAGCGGCCAATCTTCCGCGGCGATACCCATGCGCTTTTTGGGAATCCAGCGGACCCCGAGCAGTCAGGGGAGGAAAAGATTCATCCGGAATCCCATCCCGGGAATACGATCTCCCTTGGCGCCACGCGGGAATCCAGCCCGGTTGCGCCGGGTTAAGCGATCGGCTTCTCTGGATTCGGAAAAGGCTGGAGTGTCAACCGATGAGTAACTTGCGTGCATGCACACCCCCTGGTAACCGAGGAACTGTGGGCGCAAAGGGACTCGAACCCCCGACCTCTTCAATGTGAGTGAAGCGCTCTAACCGACTGAGCTATGCGCCCGAATAGCGCGCGTATTATAACAAATTGGAGCAAATCGTGCAGTCTGCCCGCCTTCCCCCTGCGGCGCGGAGCCAAAGAAAGCGCGCCGGTGGAGAAATTGCCCCCCGAGCCCGGGAGGTCCTTCCAGGCTAGGAGAATATCGGACAATACCGCTGCGAATCCCTTCCACCGGCGCCTTGGGAAGGTCGTCCGCAAGGAGGATTTCCAGACTCTCTTTCGGCGTCCGTTAGAAAAACGAGAAGCGCGGCAGCCAATGCAGAAGGCGGGCCCCCAACGCTCCCAGCCACGGGTATACGTAATATGTGGAAAGCGCCACCGCAAAGGAGATCTCGAACGGTTTGTGCAGCGGTTCGTACTCGGCCGCCCGGGTCCGCGCCCGGCGGGCGATCCTCACGATCGCCGGGATCAGCAGGCAGATCAGCAGGACGCCGGTGATGACCAGCACCCAGAAAGGCACGATCATGATCCCGATCAGGGTGATGACGGCCGAGAGAACTCCGATCCCGAGCAGGCTGTACATTAAAACCGCCGTCGGCTGGTACCCGACCAACAGCGCCGTGTGGGTCAAGCCGGCTTCGCGGTCCTTGTGGAAATCCCGCAATTCGTTGAACAACTCGCCGTACATGGAAATCGACACCGTCATGATAAACGGGAACGGCCACCACCAGTAGACTCCGGGGGAAAAAGTGTAAAACGCCGCCAGGAACTGGCACCCGGCGAGCATCATGCCGTGGGAGAGGAAATCCACGATCGGAAAATTTTTCAGCCGGATCCGCTTCCAGGAATACACGTACCCCAGGAACAGGCCGATCCATCCCCACACGGCCGGTCCGACGCCCAACAGCAGGTAGAGGAAACCGGCCAGCAAACCCACCAGAATCGACACCCACCAACCGCTGCGGTGAGAAAGCATCCCCGCGGAAATCGGATTGCGCATTGCCTTTTGAGGGCAAAGCGCGTCGTCCGGCGCGTCCTCTACGTCGTTGATCATGAACATGAACGCCACCGCCATCCAGTTGGCGATCAGCACCGTCACCATCCGGATGCCGAATTCGCCGTTGGAGGAGGCCACCCCGAGCAGGGTGGTGATGAGCACGAACCAAAGAAATTCGCGGTACCGGCTGAGCCGGATGGTGCCGTCGATCCGCCGCTTGATGATCATGGAATTATCCTATCCTTAGGGATCCCTTGGAGACCGTTGTATTGTAAATGAATACCCGTTTTCCGAACAGCGCGGCCGTCCGCCCCCCTTTCCGGCCTCGGCCTCCTTCCCCGGATCGGCATACAACGCGCCTGCAATTTCCGGATCATCCCCCGGGGGACGATTTGCTCAGCGGCACGATGTAACCGCCGCTCTCCCGGACGGAGGCTTGCCGTTTTCGATATCCGGAACTCGGTCCGCCTTATGGCAGGGGGCTCCCGTCCGGCCGGATTCGCCGGACCGCCGCACCCGCGATGCTTTACGCCATCATGGTGTCGAAATATTCCACGCTGACCGCCGGGGCGGTGCGAAAACCGATCCCCAGCAAACGCGTAAGCTCGATCGAAGCTTTCATCGCTTTGGCGTTGTCCGGAAAATCGGCGATGAGGACGACATCCACCTCGCCTAACAGCGCATAGCCCGCCTTCAGTTCGCCGCCGTTTTTACGAATCACCGCGGCAGCTCCGGCGGTGCGCCTGGCGCTGATCTTCTTAAGCGCATCCTGCGAATACTTTCCCATCAAAACGTAAGCGCTCATCTTGGGTCTTCCTTTCCGATTTGAGGGTACGGCGAAAAGACCGCCGCCCGCCTTCCCCGAGGCGCGGCGGCCCTGTAAATCCATACCATTGTACCCGGATCCCAAAAAAGCGGACTCTTCTATTCCGCGCAAACCCGAAAAAATGAGACGCCGCTCAGGCTGTCTATCCCCGAAAAAACCTCAAAAAGCGCTGCCGGTGTTCCTGGATTCCTTCGTCATCCCGGCCCCCGCCCCTGCCAAACGGAGGAGCTTGAAGTCGGGATCCCGTGGTTTTCGATGATTCCATGGATCCCGGCGAAATTCACCCTCGGCGATGAATACACCGAGGGCGGGGGACAGTTTGACGATTGCTGGCTGAGCACATCCAAAAAAAGACCGCTTCATCCGCCACGGACCGCACGAACGGGGCTCCCCATGGCAAATCCTGCCAATTTCAGGGCTTTGTCATGGGCTACCCTTCAGGTCTGCCCGCGGCTTGGGATTGCCGCCGCCCCGTCCGCCTACTGCACCTCCACCGGACAATTGAAAACGCGCCTGGCAATCTTTACCTTGGGCGGACCGATCACGGTAAACCCGCCGGTCAGACGGATATCCTCGGAAGAACCGCCGATCATCACCTCGATCTTTCCCGCCTCGGCCACGAGGTCCAGCGCTTCATCGTAGAAGGCCAGCAGGTCGACGGGCAGATGGAAGATGACGGTCCGGGTTTCGCCGGGTGCGAGGGAGATCCGGCGGAAGCCTTTCAACTCCTTCACCGGCCGCGGAGTGGAAGCCAGCGGATCGCAGACGTACAACTGCACGACCTCGTCCCCGGCGGTTTTTCCGGCATTGGCGACCTTCACGCGGATGTCGACGACGCTTCCGGCCCGCGCTTCGGCGGGGGTCACCGACAATCCGGCGTATTCGAACGTCGTGTAGCTTAACCCGTGTCCGAAAGGATACAGCGGGGTGTTCGGGGAATCCATGTAGTATTCGTAGAAAAAGGAGCGGTTGCCCGAGGGCTTGTGGTTATAGCTCATCGGCACCTGGCCGGCCGAACGCGCCACCGTCACCGGCAGTTTTCCTCCGGGGTTGACCGACCCGAACAGCGCGTCGGCCACCGCCGCGGCTCCCTCCTCCCCGGGCAGCCAGGCCTCCAAGATGGCTGAGGCGTTTTCCTGCAGCCAAGGGATCGAAGCCGGGCGGCCGTTGATCAGCACGGCGACGATCGGTTTCCCGGCCGCCGCAACGGCCCGGACCAGCTCGTCCTGCACGCCCGGCAAACCCAGCCGGGTGCGGTCGCGGGTCTCCCCGCAGGTGCAATCCCAAGTCAACCCGGATTTGTCGCCCAACACGAGGATCACCACGTCCGCTTTTTTCGCCGCGGCCGCCGCCTCGGCAATTCCGGTGCGGTCATCCCCGACCACCGGACAGCCCCAGGCGTGCAGGATCAGGGCCTCCGTCCCGGCCCGTTCGCGGATCCCCTCCAGGATGGAGGGAACCTTCACCGAATGCCGGTCCAGGAAATCCTGGTCCACCCCCTGCATCAGCTTGAACGCGGCCACGGGCGAATGCGTCATCAACTCCACGTCCGCGGCGTAGGAATAATCCCCCAACATATTGCGCGGGGAATCGGCGTTGGGACCGATGACGGCGATCGTCCGCGGATTCTTCAGCGGCAGGGTGCCGTCGTTTTTAAGGAGGACCAGCGTTTGCGCGGCGGCCTCGCGGGCCAGCGCGCGCTGATCCGCCGTTTCGAAGCTCTCCGCCGCGCGTCCTTCGTCCACAAAGGAATTCTCGAACAAGCCGAGTTCGAATTTCGCCTGCAGTATCCGCCGGACGGAGGCGTCGATTTCCTCGATCGACACAAGGCCCTCGTCGAGGGCGGCCCGCAGGGGCTCGCCGTAGCAGACGCGCGTCGGCAATTCCGCGTCGATCCCCGCCCGCAGGGCCTTTACTGCGGCTTCGCGTTCGTCGGCCGCCACGCGGTGGTAGGTCTTCAGCATGGTGATGGCGTCGTAATCCGAAACCACCGTCCCCTCGAAGCCGAGCTCGCCGCGCAGCAGATCGGTCAGGATCGGCCGCGAAGCCGCCACCACCTCTCCGTCGAGTTCGATGTAGGCGTTCATCACCGAGCGGATCCCCGCCTCCGCCACCGCGGCCTGGAAGGGCATCAGGTTCACCTCGCGCATCGTCCGCGGCCCCAGGCGGACCGGTGCGCAATTCAACCCCCCGTCGGACAAGCTGTGCCCGATGAAGTGCTTGCCGGTCGCCAGGATGCCCTGCGCGGGGTCGTCCCCCTGCACCCCGCGGATGTAGGCCACGCCCATCCGCGTGACGAGCAATGGATCCTCGCCGAAGGTCTCCTCGATCCGACCCCAGCGCGGATCGGCGCCGATATCCAATCCGGGCGCGAGTCCCTGCCGGGCGCCGACCGAGAGCATCTGGCGCCGGATCTCCCGGGCCACCCGTTCCACCAGCTCCGGGTTCCACGAGCCGGCCAGGCCGATCATCTGCGGGAAGATCGTTCCGCCCAGCCCCATGTAGCCGAAACAGCATTCTTCGTGCAAAAGGGCGGGGATCCGAAGGCGCGTATGCTCCTTCAGGAAGCGCTGAACGCGGTTTCCAGCCCGGGCCACCTCGACCGGCGGCAGCGTACTCGAACCGCCGACCCGCGAGATCTGACCGATGCCGTCCCCGAGCAGCGTCCGCATCCGGTCGTCCGACAGCGAATTCCCGTCAAGCAGATCGTGGAACCAATACGCGGTCAGCTGGGAGAGTTTCTCCTCGACGGTCATCCGGCTGAGCAGATCGCTCAGCCGGATTGAGACCGCACGGGTGGCATCCAAGTATTTGGGGTTCGATTCAATTTGATTCAAGAAACCACTCTCGTTTCCGTTTCATAGGGTCGCCCGGCGTGCGGGGAAAGCCGCTAGCGCACGCCGAGCAGGAGCTCGATCGTCAATTGGTCAAGCCTCTCGTACTTCATTCCGCGTTTGCCGAGCGCCGCGCGGTCGAAAGCCTGGCGCTTCAATCCTTCGGCCTTGGCGGCGGCGTACTTGCCGAAATACGCCGCCATCGTGCCGTCGTCGGCGTTGATCTCCTCCAGGAGCGCCTGGATCTCCTTGTCGGCGTTCCAGCGGGCGCCCTTCTCCTTGAGGATCAGGTAGGTTCGCATGCAGCCGCGGGCGAAATCTTTGACTCCTTCGTAGTCCTCGGTTCGGTAGGCGTGGGCGTCGAAGTGCCGGCTGCCGCCGTAGCGGACGTCTTCCAGGAACTTGACCAGGAAGAAGGCCGCTTTCGGGTCGCGCGACCCGAAGCGGAAATCCTGGTCGTAGCGCCCCGGATATTGGTCGTTGAGGTCGATGTGGAAGAGTTTGCCGGCTTCCCAGGCCTGGGCCACGCCGTGCAGGAAGTTCAGCCCCGCCATGTGCTCGTGGGCCACTTCGGGGTTGACCCCGACCATCTCGGGGTGGTCGAGGGTGGCGATGAAGCCCAGCATGTGGCCTGTGGTGGCGTTGTAGATGTCGCCGCGCGGTTCGTTCGGCTTGGCTTCCAGCGCGAACTTCATCCCGTACTTCTTCTCCAGGACGTATTCGCACAGGAAATTCATGGCTTCGCGGTTGCGCTTGATCGCGGCGGCGGGGTCTTTGGTGGCGTCGCTTTCCACTCCCTCGCGTCCGCCCCAGAAGACGTAGACTTTGGCGCCCAGCTCGGCCCCGAGGTCGATCGAGGCCATCGTCTTCTGCAGGGCGTAGGCGCGCACCTTCGGATCGTTGGCGGTGAAGGCGCCGTCCTTGAAGGCCGGATCGGCGAACAGGTTGGTGGTGGCCATCGGCACGGCCAAGCCGGTTTGCTTCAGCGCGTCCTTGAACTCGGCGACGATTTTGTCGCGTTCGGCGGCGCCGGCGTCGATCGGAACAAGGTCGTTGTCGTGCAGATTGACCCCGTAGGCGCCGACTTCGGCCAGCAGGTTCACCAGTTCGACGGGCGTTTTTTTCTCCCGGGTCGGTTCCCCAAACGGATCGCGGCCTGTGCTGCCCACCGTCCAAAGGCCGAAGGTGAATTTATGCTCGGGCTTGGGTGAATACTCCGACATCGCAGCCTCCTTTGGGCCGTAGGTTCCCCCGGCCGCCTTTCGGCGGCCGGGGATGTGTTTTGGGAACCGATGGACGCGGGCCCGTCCGCCGCGCTCCGCGGCGGGGTCTAGCGGTTCTTCTTGAAGTACACGTCGGCGTACACGGCGATGATGAGAACCGCGCCTTTGACGACGTATTGCCACGCCGACGGGACGTTGAGGATCTGCAACCCGTTGGTCAGGCTGGCCATGATCAACGCGCCGACCATCGCCCCGAAGATCGTGCCCACGCCGCCGAGGGTTGAGGTGCCGCCGAGGATGCAGGCCGCGATCGCGTCGAGCTCGTAGCCTCCGCCCGCGGCGATCGTCCCGTAGCCGATGTAGGACGCCATCACCACGCCCGAGACGCCGCACAGCAATCCCATCAGGACGAACACGGAGAAGATGTTGCGTTTGATGTTGATTCCCGACAGCCGGGAGGCTTCCATGTTTCCGCCGATCGCGTAGGCGTGCCGGCCGAACTTGGTGTTGCCCGACATATAGGCCACGATCACCGCGCACAGGGCCAGGATGATGACCGGGATGGGCAATCCGCAGCTTTTATCGTGGATAATGGGAAGGGTCGACCCGCAGGCTTCCGGATTGTCGCTGCTGTGATTGACGACGAAAATGTATCCCAGCATCAAGACCGCAAAGAAGCCGGTCTTCAGCAGGTCCATCCACAGCGGAGAAAGCGAGAATCCGTATTTCGATTTCTGCTGGCGGCCCAAGAACATCGTAATAAAGAGAATCACCACGACGATCGCCCCGACGACCCAGGAAACATCCGTGCGCACGTACCCCTGTCCGATCAATTCGAAATAATCCTGGTTGGCCGCAATCGTCCTTCCCTCGGTTTGGATCAGGATCAGCCCGTTCAGCGCCCACATGCTTCCCAGGGTTACGATAAAGGCCGGCACGTTCAGGTAGGCGATGATCCAACCCTGCAGGACTCCGTAAAGGGTCCCGACCCCGATTCCGACCAAAGAGGATAAGATGGCGGCAAATAGCGGCGGCAGGCCGTCCGGCGGGAAGAGCGCGATCCACGTCCGCAGTTGAAAGGTGGCCACCACCACCGAGACGTATCCGGCCAGCTTGCCCACCGAAAGATCGATGTTGCCGGTGACGATCACCAGCACCATGCCGACCGATAGGATCGCGGTGATGGTCATCTGGCGGAAGAGGTTGGAGAAGTTCCGCGCCGAAAGGTAGATCCCGTTGGTCAAGGCCGCGAAGAGCAGCCAGATGACGATCATCGCGATCACCAGGGCGTAGGTCTGCAGGTTTCCCCGCACCGCGCGCGAGATCGCATTCATGGGGGTGCTTTTTTGAGGAGTGGAAACGGCGCTCATCGTTTAGGCCTTTCTGGGGTAAGGTGGGTCGCTGTGCCGGTGGCCAGCGCCATGATCTTTTCCTGGGTGGCGTCGGCGATGTCGAGCGTGCCGACCGAATGGTCCTCGTGCATGACCATCACCCGGTCGCTCATCCCGAGCACTTCCACCAAGTCGCTCGAGATCATGATGATGCTGATGCCTTGTTCGGCCAGCTCGTTCATGATTTTGTAAATCTCGAATTTGGTGCCGACGTCGATCCCGCGGGTCGGGTCGTCCATGATCAGCACCTTCGGCCGCGACATCAGCCACTTGGAAATGACGACCTTCTGCTGGTTCCCGCCCGAAAGCGATTCCGCCTTGGCGTGCAGGTTGGAGGCTTTGATCGCCAGGCTTTTGGCGAAATCCATGCTTTCCCGGAGTTCGGCGGAGTCGTTGATGCGGAAGAATGCCGCAAACCGGTCCAGATTGGCCAGGGAGATGTTGCGCAGGATGGATTGAATGAGAACCAAGCCGTGGCGTTTGCGGTCCTCGGGCACCAGGCTGATTCCGAACCGCATGGCCTGACGCGAACTCTTGGGGCGGATCTCCTTGCCCTCCAATTTAATCAAGCCTCGATGGATGACTCCGTATTCCCCGAACAGCGTCATCACCAGTTCGGTCCGGCCGGATCCCATCAACCCGGCGATGCCGAGGATCTCGCCTTTGCGCAGGTTGAAGCTGACGCCCTTGAGGATTTCAAAGTTCCGGTCGTTGGGGTCCAGGGCGTGCAGTTCCTCCACCTCGAGGATGACCTTGCCCGGTTTGCGGTGCCCCTTGGGGAACCGCTCCTTCATCTCCCGTCCCACCATGTGCCGGACGAGATCTTCCACTTTCAATTTTTTGGTGGATTCGGTGACGACGTTTTTCCCGTCCCGCAGCACCGTCACCCGGTCGGTGATCTTGAAAAATTCCTCCAGTTTATGGCTGATGTAAATGCAGGTCACCCCGTGCTTCTTGAGGCCCCGCAGAATATCCATCAACTGTTCGATTTCAGCTTCGGTCAGCGCGCTGGTCGGCTCGTCCAAAATCAGGATCTTGGCGTTTTCCGCCAACGCCTTGGCGATTTCGGTCATCTGCATCTTCCCGACGCCCAGGTGCTTCACTTGCGCGCGGGATTCCACGCCGAGGTTGTATTTTTCCAGCAGACGGTCGGCGTTGGAGTAGAGCTTGTGCCAGTTGATCACCCCGAATTCCACCGGCTCCTTGCCCAGGTAGATGTTCTCGCCCACGGTAATGGTGGGGACGAGCGTCAATTCCTGGTATACGATTGCGATCCCCTGCTCCGCGGCCTTGCGGATCGCACGGTCCTCCAGTTTCAATTCCTGGCCGTTGTACATCACCTGCCCTTCGTACGTCCCGTGGGGATATACGCCGGACAGAATCTTCATCAAGGTGGACTTTCCGGCGCCGTTTTCCCCGCAGATCCCGTGGATCTCCCCGCGCCGAATGGAAAACGACACCTCGGAAAGCGCCGTGATTCCCGGAAACTTTTTGGTTACGTTTCGAAACTCAAGAATGACGTCGTCGCTCATGCCGCACTCCGTCGCCCCGGTATCGCAGGGCGGGCTTCCTTGCGGATAGGATGACCCTTCCTTAAGGAGGCCCGCCCCACTGTCTGCAGAACCGATTGACTCAAACCGGGCGCGCGCGAACGCCCGCCCGGTTTGAGGTATCCAGTACGCTTAGTCGCAAGTCACCGGCTCCGGACGATCGGCATCCGGAATGTCGCGGTACACGTCTTCGTACGGCTGGAAGCAGCTCTTGACGATGACGTCGTAGACGTTGTCCTGAGTGACCTGGACAACTTCCAGGAACTTGGCCATCACGTTCCCGGTCTTGGTGTCGTCGCCGGTCAGATCGGAGAGCGGGAAGGCCACCAAGCCCTCCACCGTCTCGCCCTTGATCAGCTTGTCGATCATTTCCACGGCCATCGGGGAGAGCAGGCGGATGTCCTTGAACACGGTCACGGTCTGTTCGCCCTTGACGATCGAGTTGCAGCCGTCGGCGGTGGCGTCTTGCCCGGAGATCGGGACCTTGCCGGCCAGACCCTGGGCCTTCATCGCCTGCAGTTCGCCCAGCGCGGTGCCGTCGTTGGAGGCGATCACGGCGTCGACCTGGTTGGCCTGCGCGGTGAGGATGTTCTCCATCATTTTCTCAGCCGTCGCGGGATCCCAGTTGTCCACCCACTGGTCGGCGACGATCGTGATGATGCCCTCGTCGAGGTAGGGCTGGATGACTTCCATCTGCCCGCGGCGGACGAGGTGGGCGTTGTTGTCGGTCGGCGAGCCGCCCGAGAGCACGACCTTGGCCGGGTTGTCCTTGGTCCAGGTGGTGCTGCCCGGAATGCCGAGCGCCTTCATGACGCCTTCCGCCTGGTTGCGTCCGACTTCGACGTTGTCGAAGGAGATGTAGGCGGCGATATCGGCGGTTTTGATCAGGCGGTCGTAGGCGATCACCTTCACGCCCTTCTCGGCGGCGGCCTCGACGGCGGTCACGGCCGCATCGCCGTCCTCGGCGATGACGATCAGGCCCTTGATGCCCTGCGAGACCATGTTGTCGATCTGGTCGTTCTGGGCTTTGACGTCATGGGCCGCTTCCTGGACAATGACATCATAGCCTTTTTCATTCAGCAACTTCGTCATCAGATCGGCTTCATTCTTCCACCGCTCGGTCGCGAAGTCGGAGAATGAAAGGCCCACCTTGGTCTTGCCGGCGCCGGCGCAGGAGACCAAACCGGTCATCAATGCCACCAGCAAGAGTGCCACGAAAATTTTGCGGTACATATTTCGGCTCCTTTCGAAGATGGTTTGCATCTGAAGCGGTGTTGCATCATGAATTCTGGAGTTCTGGTCTGAAGTCTTCTTCCTCCTTTCCGGGCAATTCTACCTTAATTCCTACAAATCCTCTCCTGGCGTGACCACCGGGCCCCCTTTCCAATCGGCAACGGTATAAAGAGAACGCTCCCAGCAAGAAGAGCGCGGGAGTCGGCGCAGGATTTCCTGTAATCCTACAGATTATATCAGAATCAGCGCAGACCGCCATCCGTCCATCGTCCCAACCGAACCGGAATCCGGGACGGAAAACGCCTTTACGGCATGCGGGCTTGGAATTCCCCGCTGACGTGCAACAAAGCCATAAAATACAACAAACCGTCGTAATACCGCCATGTGCCCCGGGGGATCGACGCGTCCCACAACGCCTCGACAAAGGGTGTTCCGATGTCCGCGTCCGCCGCCAACGCGGCGACGGCGGCCATCGCGACCAAGCCGGGGGAATGATCGCCGGAAAGCGGTTTTCCGTCGAGCGTGTATTGGTTGGGGTAGGAATGCATTCCCTGGGAGGCGAGGAATGCCAGGACCCGGTTGGATTGCTCGACCTGCCAAGGATCCACCCCGAACCAGGCGTAATCCACTGCGACGTTCGCGAGAGTCCGCCAGGCGTCGAAGCGGAAATCCGCATGCTCGCCTCCGGTCGGCGTCCCGTCGAACTCGGCGTAGTCCGGCATCAAGCCGGTTTGCGGGTGGGCGGCGAGGCGGAAGAAAGCCCGGCTCTCCTCGGCGGCATCCGCCCAGAATTGATTGTCCTTTTCCGCTTCCCGCGCCCAAACCTCATAATACGCCGGCAGATGGTAGGAGGGATCGGTGAAGGTGGCGTTTCTTCCGGAGGGAACGAAGACCACCTGCTTGTGCTCCGGATCGAACATGTCGGTGGCGATCCCGTTCTCTTCGGTCTTATTGAGCATGGTGTGCAGGATCTGCAGGGCTTCCGCCCGGTAATCGAAGATTCCTTGCCCGTCGCCCCACCGCGCCGAGGCGAAGAACAGCGCCGTGACGAACCACTCTTCGCCGTCCGAGGCGGGATTCGCCGCCAGCGGTTTTCCTTCGAGGTCGCAGTGCCAGGCGAAGTACCCCCGGTACGGACCTTCCGTCTGGTACATGTGGGTTTTGGTCCACTTCCACAACCGGTCAAACTCTTCCTTCTTATCCAGCTGTACGGCGATCATCATCCCATAGGACATGCCCTCAGAGCGGATATCGTTGTTGCCGATATCGACCATGTAGGCCATGTCCTCCCCGTCGGGGTAGTACACCCGCTCCGTCCCGTCGTCGCCGTAGAACAACTGGTTCCAGGCGGATTCCAGTTTGGCTTGGATCTCGGTTTCCGATTTTCCCAGGTATTCCGCGAAGAGGTTGCGGTAGGCGCCGCTTTCGAAGGATTGAACGCTGGTCGCCGCCGGACGGTGAGAGGGCGTGGCGGTGGGCGGGGCCGGCGAAGGGGCGACCGCCGTTGCCGGCGGCGGCGTCCCCCCATCCGCTTGCGGAACCGGGCTGGGCCCGGTTCCGCAAGCGGAAAGGAGAAGGGAGAAGACGACAACGAATAAGGAAGTTCGAGCGATCATCGGCATCCTCCCCAGTTCTCGTTGATTTCTTATCCTTTGATCGCGCCCGCCGTCATGCCGGCCACGATTTGCCGTTCGGCGAAGAAATAGAACAGGAGCGTCGGCACCGCCGAAAGGGAGACAAAGGCGTTCACCAGGGAGATGTCCATCCCGTACTGGCCTTGGAACTGCATGGTCCCCAGCGGCAGGGTCCATAAAGTCTCCTTGTTTATCAGGACCAGCGGGACCAGAAGGTCGTTCCAGCTGGCGATCATCGTCAGCGCCGCCACCGCCGCCAAGGCCGGCCGCGCCATCGGCATCAGGATCCGCCAGAAGAAATCGAAGGCCGTGCATCCATCGATGTAGGAGGCGTCCTCCAATTCCATGGGGATGGAGAGGAAAAAACCGCGCAGGATCATGATGTTGCCTGAAAGCGCGAAGGCGGTCTGGACAAACATCACGCCGATGAGGGTATCGGGCAGTTTGAGATCCCGGATCAGCAGGTACACCGGGAGGATGGCGATGTTGATGGGGAACATCAAGCCCAGGGTGAGGATGTTGAACAACAGGTCCTTGCTGCGGAACTTCATCCGGGCGAAGACGAACGCCGCCAGACTGCACACCAGCACCACGCTGGTCGTCGTGCCGGCCATGACGATCAGGCTGTTCTTGAGCATCGTCCAGAAGTTTGGAGCCCGCAAAATGTTGAGGTAGTTGTCCCAGCGCGGGGGAATGGGCGGGGTGTACGGATTGGTCATCGCCTCGCCGCGCGTCTTGAGCGCGCTGAAAACCAGCATCACAATGGGAACGAACACGACGATGACGATCAACGAAAGCACCGCGTACTGGACGATTCGCGAGGAGTATTTCCTCAGGTTGATTTTCGGACGCGCCACCAGGGAAGTCATGTCGGTTGCCTTTCTACTCGCCGCCCAGGTATTCCGGCTGGCGGATGATCCGCAGGTATCCGATCGAGAACACCAGCGATATGAGCAGCATGACGATCGCCACCGCGGAGCCGTAGCCGTACCAGAAGCGGACGAACCCGAAGCGGTACATGTAGGTGGCCATGACTTCGCTGGCGTTCACCGGGCCGCCCTTGGTCATGATCCACACCAGGATGAACTGCTGCAGCGACCCGAGGATCGAGAGGTAGACCGAGGTGCGGATCGTGCTGCCGAGCATCGGGATGGTGATGTAGCGGAGCAGTTGCAGGCCGTTGGCCCCGTCGATCCGGGCCGCCTCCTCCACTTCGATGGGGATGCCCTGCAGGCCCGCCAGGAACAACAGCATGTGCAGCCCGAAATATTTCCACGTCAGGACGACAAACAGGCTCGGCATCACCAATTGCATGTTTCCCAGCCAAGCCTGGGCTTTGACACCGGGAATGAGGATAAGGATCGCGTTGAACAAACCGCGCGTCGGATCTGGGTTGTAGAGCCCCATGAACGCGATGGCGGTGATGACTTCCGAGATGACGTACGGCATGAAAAAAATCATGCGGAAGAATGCACGGCCGGGAAGGTCTCGGCCGACCATGATGGCCAGCCCGAGCGAGAGCGGCAGCTGGACGCTCAGGGAGAGGCCGATGATCAACAGCCCGTTGATGATGGCCCTATGAAAGATTTTATCCTTCAAGATCTGCTGGAAATTCTCCAGACCCACGAAATCCGTCGGATCGCCGAAGCCCTTCCAGGAGAAGAAACTGAAGTACACGGATTTTGTAATGGGGTACACGATGAACAAAAAGAACAGCACAAACGCCGGCAGCAGAAACAGAAAGATCGTCAGGTTCTTCCACGCCTTGTGGGAAAGAAAGCTTGTTCTGCGGGGGTTCCGGGCAATCCCTCGGGTATCGGCGGATGCCATGGGCAGACTCCTTCGTGAGTGGACTGGGTGCGGGGACCGGGTGAGACCCGGTCCCCGCACCCCCTTACAGGGAAAACCTTAACCCAACTCTTGTTTCGCGGAATCTTCGATCGCCTGCGCGGCTTCTTCCGGCGTCATAGAGCCGGCGAACAGAGCCTGCACGCTGTCGTTGACCACGGAACCCGTCGCCGGAGGCAGCGCCTGGTCGTAGTACAACTGGAAGTACTTGGCCTTGGCGAGCTCCTGCTGGAGCTGGATCAAAAGCGGATCGGTCATGCCGGCTTCGCCGCCCTTGACCACCGGGATGGCGACATTGATCGCCGCCAGCTTCACCTGGTTTTCGGCGCTGGTCAGGAACTTGACGAAGTCAACCGCCGCGTCCGGGGCGTTCTTGCCGATGGCGAAACCGTTGCCGCCGCCGACCGCGTCGTTCGGATCACCGGCGCCGCCCTCGACCATCGGGAAGGGGAACCAACCGAGGTTGTCCCCGATGCCCTCTTTATCGAGGCTGTTGTCCTTCTGCACCGCCGGAGCCCACTGGCCCATCAGTTCCATCGCGGCCTTGCCGTTGCCCATCGCGGTGGCTTCATCGCCGTAGGTCGCGGCCAGGAAACCATCCTGGAACGGATTCTTGGCGACCAGCTCTTGGAGCAGCTCGCCGGCCTTGACGAACGGGGCGTCGGTGAAGGAACCGGTGCGCAGCAGCGCGCCTTCGAAGTTGGCCTTGCCGCCGACGCGGGTGACGAGATAGGCCCACATGTGCATGCCCGGCCATTTGTCGCCCATGCCCACGGCGATCGGGACGATGCCGGCCGCCTGGAGCTTATCGACGTCCGCATGGAACTCGGACCAGGTCGTGGGCGGAGCAGAAATTCCGGCGTCCGCGAAGAGGGCTTTGTTGTACCACCAACCGATCATGCCCATGTCCCACGGAACGCCGTAGTTCACGCCCTTGTAGGCGTAGACGCCCAGGGCGCCTTCGCCGAAGGTGTTGCGCCACGCGCCGCCGTCCGCATCCAGTTCCGCATTGATGTCGCGGAGCAGGCCGGCATTGGCGTATTCGTTCATCACGCCGCCGCCCCAGCTCTGGAAGATGTCCGGAGGTTCGCCGGACTGCATGACGGTGGTCAGCTTGGACTTGAAGGCTTCGTTCTCAAGCACCTGGATCTCGATGGTGACGTTCGGATGCATTCCCACGTACTCGTCGGCCATCGACTGCCACAGGTTCTTGTGCTCTTCGGCGGTCGAAATGTGCCACCAGGTGATGGTGACGGGTTCGGCCACTTCAACCGTCGGTTCCGGAGCCGCTGTCTCGCCGGCGACGGGTTTGTCCGTCGGCTTCGGCGCGACCGTCGTGGCGGTTCCGCAAGCCGAGAGCAGTAGCACGGTGACCAGCACGAGGCCGGTCAGCACTAGCATTTTGCGGGGCATTGAATTTTCTCCTTCTTTGTTGTTAGGAACGGATAACCTTTCCATCGTACCGGAAAATCGCTTTGGTGTGAGGCCTCACCTCCTTTCCTGCTTGGGGATGGTCAACCGGACTGCATTGTAATACGAATTACACATTCGCGCGCCGCGGTTGACAGGATTCGCGGATCACCAGCTCGGTGGGAAGCTCGATGCGGTTATCCGCTTTCTCCTCTTTGCGGAACAGGTCCAGCAGCATCTGGGTGGCCACCCGGCCCATCTTCTCCAGAGGCTGGCTGACGGTCGTCAGCGCGGGGCGGACGACCGACGCCTGCGGAATGTCGTCGAAGCCGACGACGGATACGTCGTGCGGAACCCGCAGACCGCGGTTGCGGACGGCGTCCATCGCCCCCATCGCCATCACGTCGTTCGAGGCGAAGATCGCGGTCGGCGGATCGGCCAGCTCGAGCAGCGCGCATGCGCCCGCGTATCCGTCGGTTTGAAAAAAAGTCCCTTCGTAGACCAGGTCGCTGTTGTCGGGCAGATGGTAGGTGCGCAGCGCCGAGCGGTAGCCCTCCAGCCGGTCGCCGGCGCACCCGAGGTCCATCGACCCGGTGATGAAACCGATCCGCGTGTGCCCGAGCTTGATGAGGTATTCCGTGGCGTTGAAGGCGCCCTGCCAGTTGGTGGCTCCTACCATCGGGCAATCCCGCCCGATGCCCTGATGGTCGATCAGCACGAAGGGCACCATCCGGCTGGAGAGGGTTCCGATGTAGTCGGATGGGCTGCGGGGCAGGACCAACAACAGGCCGTCCACCATGCCCTTGGCCAGGTTGGCGACGTAGTTGGATTCTTTGCTCGCGGTGCGGTGGGTGGTGTAGAGGATCAGGTCCAGATTGGTCAAGCTGAGTTCGGCGTCGATGCCGCGGATGATTTCCCCGATGTAGCCGGTGCCCAGATCGGGCACAAGCAGGCCGACGATGTTGGACCTCCCGCCGGCGAGGCTGCGGGCTTGGCGGTTGGCCGTGTATCCGAGCTTCTGCATCACGTTCTGCACCCGCTCGCGGGTTTCCGGACGAACGTGGATGTCGTTGTTGATGACGCGGGATACCGTGCCGAAGGAAACGCCCGCCTTCGCGGCCACATCGACTATGGTGACTTTATCCGGTCTGGTTTTCGACATTATTCTTGTAAACGCTTACAAGATCCCTGAATTCCGCCGCCGGATACCGTCTTCCATCTTTCGGCTGCAGTTATGGAGAAAACTGAAATTTCCCGTCTTTCCCAAGACGATCCCTTTTTTCTCCAAATATTTCAAAAAAAAGTACAATGCGGATCGGCGTTTTTTGGAAGCGTTTACACGAAAAATCATAGCATCATCCAAAATCGGAGTCAAGTACCGTTTTGCGTGCTGTTGGTTATTTCGATGAAAAAAAACTGCGAATGCGCCTCCGGCGTCCTCCCTGCCTTCGATGCCTTCCGCCATATTTTTCGAGTTCTCTTCATTAATATAAACATCACCTCCGCATAGCCTGGTGCAAGCAATAGAAAACCACCCAAAAAGCCGCCGTATTTTCTTTGCCCCTGATCTCATCCTTTTCCCAGCCCCATGACAGCGGGAAGGAATATGCAATTATCCCCAGCGATTAATCTCTAGAAATTGGTTGGGAGAATTTATCCCGGAACGCCTATCCCGCGCTCCGCGCAGGATGGTGACGATAAGATAGGATGAGAGGCAAATGAAAAGTTGTTTCCGCCCGTTATCAAAATTCTTGCATCGAGATAAGGAGAGATAAAACAAGAATTATTAAATATTGGGAGCGTTCCCAAATCAGTCTTTTCTGGGTTCTGACAAAGGCATGGGCTCTCCTTTCGATTCCCGCCCCGGCCCTCGCTTCCCCGGCATAGCGCATGCCAAGGGCGGGCGCGAGGACATGCTCGCAATTGCACCAAGTTGGGACTCTTTCAACCCCCTGAAAAAATGATCTTCGCTTCCGGAGTCTGCCCAGGACAGTAAAGTTGTGCGCGGGGGGCAAACGGACAGTCGATATGCAAAACCTCTTTCAGGCCACAGTTACAGGAAGCGCCGCACCCGCCGCAAATAATCCTCATACGGCCGGCCGAAACGCGCCTTCATCCAGGATTCTTCCGCCCAGGGAACCATCAACAGCGGAAGGAAACCAAAGCCCGCCGCGAGGCCAGCGGCTTGCGACGCGCTGAGGATCGTCCAACCGGCCAGCATGGCCATGCATCCGATATATTGCGGATTTCGCGAAAAGCGGAACGGCCCCGCGGTCGCCAACAGTCCGCTCGCACCGAACGTCCTCCGGATTCCGAGGATGCCCGCGGCCCACAGGAACAGCGACAATCCTCCCGACAGAAGCGGAATTCCAGCGATCAACCGCCATATCAGCGGGAGGTCCAAACTGCCGGAATCAAGGAGCCCCAGCATCCCGATCCCGGCCGACGCGTAGAGGAAGAGAAAGCCCATCCAAGCTTTTTTCCAGGACGAGCCGGCGTCCGGCGGCCAGATCCGGCGGCGGGGGTAAAGCAGGCTGACCGCGACGGCTACCGCGGCGAGCAGTTCGGCGGCGATCGAAGAAACCAACATAGCGGTGGTCATCGGGATCCGGATTCGCCGCCCGGGATTTCACGATTCCGGTGCTCGTCGTAGTCCGGCACCAGCCTTTCGTATTCCCCGTCCATCAGCGGCGAGGAAATCATGAAGTCGGCCGACGCCCGGTTGCAGGCGATGGGGATGTTCCACAGCACCGTCATGCGCAGCAGGGCTTTGACGTCCGGATCGTGCGGGACCGGTTCGAGCGGATCCCAGAAGAAGATCATGAAATCAATTTCGCCGTCGACGATCTTCGCCCCGATCTGCTGATCGCCGCCCAGCGGCCCGCTTTGCAGCCTGTGGATCGGAAAGCCCAATTCGCGCTCCAGGATCGCCCCGGTCGTCCCGGTGGCGTAGATCTTATGGTGGGCCAGCAGGATGCGGTTGTACTTCGCCCATTCCACCAGATCGCGCTTCTTGTTGTCGTGGGCGACCAGCGCGATATGTTTGTCGTGTTCCATGGGGATTCTTCTTTTTCCAAAGTTCATGGCCGCCTCCCGTTCGCAGGTTTCATTATATTGCATGGCAAGCCGACCCATTTTGTTTTTTTACTGCCGATCAACCCTCCCTGCGGTACCGGTAATTGACGCGGCCGGAGATCGCCTTTATAATCCCGCGCGGTTGCAACCGCCGCGAAGAGTAAGCGGGCCCGGGATGCCAGAGAAGGTGCGGCCGCAGGTTGAAAGCCCCCGCTTCCCCATCCCGCCGAACGTCGCGCGGCGTTCCGCCGAAGAAATCCCCCCTGCGGGGAGAATAGACCGGCGCGGCACGCACCGTTACCGCGATAAGCGCGCCCCCGCTTCGGCGGAGGCGAACCGAGGTGGCACCACGGAGGCCAAGCCCCCGCTTTCCCCGGCGCAGATCACCCCCGTTCCGGGGGCAGGCGCCGAGGGCGGACGCAAGGACAGGCCCTTCGCCCTCAACGGCGGAGGGCTTTTTTTATTTTCCCCCTCCCCTGCCCTCCCCCGTGTATGATGAAGCCGCACACGGGGGAGGAAAAAGGAATGGAAAAAGGAGCATCATGCCGAAAATCGACCTTCCCAAAACCTACGACTTCCACGCCGTCGAACGCAAGCTCTACGATTGGTGGGAAAAGAGCGGCTGCTTCCGGCCGGCGGTCGATCCCGCCCGCAAACCGTTCGTGATCTCGATCCCGCCCCCGAACGTCACCGGCGAGCTGCACCTCGGACACGCGATGTTCGTCTCGATCGAAGACCTGATGATCCGCTACCACCGCATGCTCGGGGAGCCAACTCTGTGGGTTCCCGGATCGGACCACGCCGGCATCGCCACCCAGCTGCAGGTGGAGAAGATGCTCCTGCGCGAAGACGAGGTGACCCGCGAGGAGCTGGGCCGCGAGAAGTTCGTAGCCCGGACCTGGGAGTGGAAGCGGAAATACGGCGGGATCATCTACGACCAGCTGAGGCGTTTGGGCGCCTCGTGCGATTGGACCCGCGAGCGTTTCACGCTCGACGAGGGGCTGGCGCGCGCGGTGCGCGAAGCCTTCGTCCGCCTGCACGAGAAGGGCCTGCTCTACCGCGGGCCGCGGCTGGTCAACTGGTCGCCGGGCTTGCGCACCGCGGTCTCCGATCTCGAGGTGGAATACTCCGACGAGCCGGGGACGCTGTATTACTTTAAATATATGATCAAGGACGAACCGGGTAAGGGCGACCCAGTCGGTCGCCCTTACATCCCCGTGGCCACCACCCGCCCCGAAACGATTCTCGGCGACACCGCCGTCGCGGTGCACCCCGAAGATCCGCGCTACGCCAAGTTCGTCGGCCGCACCGCGCTCGTCCCGGTCCTCGGACGCGAGATTCCGGTGATCGCCGACGAGGCGGTGGACCGCGAGTTCGGGACCGGCGCGCTCAAGATCACCCCCGGGCACGACCCGGTCGACTACGAGGTCGGCCGCAAGCACAACCTGGCGCTGATCTCGATCTTCGACCAGACAGCGCGCCTCAACCAGAACGGCGGTCCCTACGCCGGAATGGACCG
This sequence comes from Anaerolineales bacterium, assembly GCA_016928575.1. Classification (NCBI taxonomy): domain Bacteria; kingdom Bacillati; phylum Chloroflexota; class Anaerolineae; order Anaerolineales; species Anaerolineales bacterium. The sequence goes on along the minus strand of JAFGKK010000088.1, from coordinate 8,691 downwards.
CTTCGACTGCCGCAAGAAGATCTGGGCGGATATGCGCGCGCAAGGCCTCGTGATCAAGGAGGAGCCGTACACGCTTCGGGTCCCGCGCTCCCAGCGCGGCGGGGAGATCGTCGAGCCGATGATCTCCACCCAGTGGTTCATCCGGATCAAACCGCTGGCCGAAGCCGCCCTGGCCGCGGTGCGCGACGGGCGGATCAAGATCATCCCCGAACGGTTCGAGAAGGTCTACTTCAACTGGCTGGAGAACATCCAGGATTGGTGCATTTCGCGCCAGCTGTGGTGGGGGCACCGCATCCCGGTCTGGTATTGCGCCGACGGCCACCAGACGGTGACGCGCGAAGATCCGACCGCCTGCGCCGTGTGCGGCAAGCGCGAGCTGAAACAGGACGAGGACGTGCTCGACACCTGGTTCTCCTCCGGGCTGTGGCCGTTCTCCACCCTCGGCTGGCCGGACAAGACGCCCGACCTGGAATACTTCTACCCCACCTCGGTGATGGAAACCGGGTACGACATCCTTTTCTTCTGGGTGGCGCGGATGATCATGTTCGCGCTCGAGTTCACCGGCGAGGTTCCCTTCCGCACCGTCTACCTGCACGGGCTGGTGCGCGACGAGCAGGGGCGCAAGATGTCGAAGTCGATCGGCAACGTGATGGACCCGCGCTGGGTGATGGACGGCGCGACCGCCGAGCAGATCCGCGCGGCCGGCACGAGCGCGGAGATCGCCGAAAAATTTCCGCAGGGCATTCCGGGGATGGGCACCGACGCCCTGCGCTTCACCCTGATCACCTCGGGCACGCCGGGCAACGACCTCAACCTCTCGATCGAGCGGGTCGAAGCCAACCGCAACTTCGCCAACAAACTGTGGAACGCCGGCCGCTACACGCTCGGCGCGTTCGAGAAGCTCACCGGGCCGTGCGGCAAGGCGCCCGACACCCTCGCCGACCGCTGGATCCTCTCACGCCTTTCGCAGACGGTCGAAACCGTCACCCGCCTGATGGACGCCTTCCAGTACGGCGAGGCCGGGCGCACCGTGTACGACTTCTTTTGGAACGAGTTCGCCGATTGGTACATCGAGCTTTCCAAACTGCAGACCGCCGAAAGCCCGGAACGCGTCCGGTCCACCCTGCAAATCTTGGCTCGCGTTTTCGATTCCTGCCTGCGGATGCTGCACCCCTTCACCCCGTTCGTCACCGAGGCGCTGTGGGGCCGCCTTAAGGAAGCCTGCCGCGCGGCGGGCGAGGATTTCGATCCCCCGGGGGGATGGCCCAATGCGCTGATCGTCGCCCGCTGGCCCCAGGCGGCGGATGCGGTCGACGCGCAGGCGCTCGAGGATTTTTCGATCTTCATGGAAGTCGTCCGCGCGATCCGCAACCTGCGCGCCGAAAAGAAGGTCCCGCTGGCGAAGAAGACCTCCGCCGTGGTCATCACCGACCGCCACCGGCGCACCTTGGAGGAATCCGCGGCGGGATTGTGCCTGCTGGCGCGTCTGGAGCCGAAGGGGTTGACGTTCGCCGCGGCCTCCCCGGAGGATTCGAAGACCATGGTCCCGCTGGTCGTCGGTCCGGTGCGGATCCTGATCCCCTTGGCGGAGATGGCCGATCCGGACGCCGAACGAACGCGGCTGAAGAAGGAATCCGAACAGGCTCAAGGGCAGATCGCGCGCGTGGAAGGGCTGCTGGCTTCCGATTTCGGCCGGCGCGCGCCGGCCGCGGTGGTGGAAAAGGAACGCGCCCGCCTGGCCGCGCTCAAGGAAACCCGTGCTAAACTCGAGGAGCAGCTTAAGGCGCTGGCGGAATGACCGGTCCGATCCTCTTTGAAATCACAGCCGCGGATTCCCACCAGCAGATCATCCTGCCGGTGATCCGCCTGCTCACTGCGCGCGGCGTTTCATCGATCGTCTATTCGGACTGCGAACTTCTGCGCACCGCGAGCGACACGGAAACGCTGGAGCGCGAGGGCATCCCCCACGTGCGCATGGCCGATTCGCCGCTGCCGGCCGGCCAGCCGGAATGGGAAGCGGCCGCGGCGCCGTTCCTCCGGCGGATCCCGGCCGAGGTGGACCGCATCCGACCCGCACTGGTGGCGCTGCTCAACGACCGCAATTTTCCGTCCAACGTGTACCTCAAGACGGCACGCCGCATGGCCATTCCCACCCTGCTGATCCAGGAAAGCCTGCGCAAGGATCTTTTCCAGCGGCCGCCCCCAGCCAAACTTTTCGCCCGTTGGCGGCGGAAAATTTTCCGGGGAATCGAAGAAGGACTACGCCGGTACGGTCAAGGTGGGTGCGACGCCGTCGCCGCGTGGGGGGATACTTCGCGCGCTTACTTCCGCAGAGTCGGCGTTCCGCAGAAGCAGATTTTCGTCACCGGCAATCCGCGCTTCGACCGGCTGGCGGGCGCCGATTTTTCCGCCGACGCGCGGCGCATCCGCGCGGATCTGCGCCTCGCCCCCGACGATTTTCTCCTCATCTTTCTAAGCAGTCCGATCGAGCGGATGCAGATCGTCTCGCGTGCGGAAAAGCAGGCCGCGCTCGGGAGACTCCTCGCCTGGGCGGCGGCCTTGCGCGCGGATGCGGAGTGGAGGAATCTGCGGATGGCCTTCAAACTCCACCGCAGCGAGGATCCGGCTCCGTTGCAGGCCCTGCTGGAGGAACATAAGGCCGGAAGCTGGGCCCGCATCGTCGAGCGGCCGCTGTATCCGCTCCTGCAGGGATCGCAGGCGGCGCTCATGTTTAGCACGACCGCCGGCATCGAAGCCGCGCTGCTCTCGGTTCCGCTGGGGATCCTTGAACTCTCCAAACCGCTCGATGATTGGGACCTGGCCGGCCGCGGGGTGGCCGAGCGGATCCGGTCGGCTCAGGAGTTGGTTGCCTTCGTCCGCGTCGTGCGCGGCGATCCGCAGCGCGGAGCGCGCGGGGCCCGGGCGGTATCCTGCTTTCTGGCCAATCCCGGCCGCGCGGCGCAGGCCGTCGCGGACCTGGCGGCGCGGATGGCGGGATCCGCCGCTTGCGGATCCCGGCCGTGACCCGCCCCGATTTGATCCTGCGCGCCAATCCTGAATACCTCGCGGGCATCGAAAACTCCTTTGCCCGCGCCGCCGCCGGGTTCGGAACGGACGGCCGGTCGATCGGCGACTACTGGAAGCTGCACCGCTCGCTGGCGGGAGTCGAGGTTCTCGACCGCTGCCGGGGGGTCGTGCGCATCCGCGGGGAAAGCGCTTTTCATTTCCCCGGGCATTCCCGATCCGCGCTCGAGTGGCTGAACACCGCCGACCGCCTGCTGTGGCTGGGGTTTTCCGGTTGGCGGCGCCGGGCGTCTCCGGCGGAGTTGAAAGCCCTCTCTTTCTCCATTCCACGCGGGCGGAAAGGGTACTCGCGCTTTGGGTATTGCTTCGGTCGGCGCCGGACCGCCTATGATTTTTTAAGCGCCCAGTACCACCTTGCCTGCATCGCGCCGCACCTGCCGGCGGAGATGCGCTCCGGCGCGCGGCGGTTGAACATTATGGAGGCCGGCCCCGGCGCCGGGTTGTTCGCGCTGGCGGCAAAACTCTTTCTGCCCCACTCCACCATCGTATTGGTCGGCCGGCCGGAGGCCCTCGGCTTCATTTCCATCTTCCTGACCACCGTCCTTCCGGAATGCCGGTTTCTCTTTCTGGACGGATTCGAGCGGGAGTCGGAATCCTGGCCGGAGAGCGATTTCCTCCTGATCCCGCCGGAAGCCGCGCGGCGGCTGCCGTCCGCCTCGATCCACCTGGCGGTGAACAACGAGACGATGCAGGAAATGGAACTCGCCGCGATCCGAGAGCATTTCTCCCTCTTCCGGCGCCTGCTGCGTCCGCCCGCGCTTTTTTATTCAAGCAACCGGGCGGAAAATTGGACCGGCAACAGTACCACCCGGTTGGCGGAGTATTCCTTCGTGGAAGGCGACCGCGACCTTTTTTCGCGCGAGAACGCCTTCATGCGCCAGCGCTGGATCTTGAAGATGTTCGATTCCCGCATCCCCCATCCCTGGCGCGAGTCGCGCCGCGGCGGCGAAGCGACGATCCAGAAATTGACGGTGATGAAGACGTAAAGCCCGCCTATCCTTTCCTCCCCGCCTTCGTTACCGCTCCTCCCAACCCTTAGGGTTCCCAAGGGTGGCCAAGGGTTCCCCCAATCCCCTGTGGTTGGGAGATCCGCAGGATGACGATAAACCGCCAGGCCAGCCCCGCGACCGGAACAGCCATCAACAGGAACCCGCAAAGGAACAGCCCCCATGGAAATTGGTCCGGCAGGATATTCCACGCCGATCCGGTTCCCCGGATCAATGCGCCGATGGCATCCGCCATGAAGGCATACAAGATCAGACCGATCCCGGTCAACGCAGGCAGCCAAGCCCATCCTGCAAAACACGCCGGACGGCCGGAGCGCTCGATCAGGATCGTGAGCATTCCACCGGCGATCAACAGCGCCGAAACGCCCACCGGAGCGATCACCGGCCCCCACCAAGGAAGCGGGATGAGAAACAGGATGTCCCAATCCAGGAAAGTTGCGGGCCAGCCGGTGAGCGGGATAAGGAACACGTAGTAAAAGATATCCCACACGCCGAAGGCGAAGGCGCTGTAGGCCAGCCGGGACCGCACGCTCGTTCCTGCCAGCCAGCCGGCCGCAAGCAGCATCGCCAGAGTCGCCGCCTCGCGGACGATTTCCGCGCCGCCCAAGCCGCCGAAGTGCGGCAACGGATCCGCCTGGTAGGGTTGCAGGCGGTCGACGAGGACCCGCAGATACAAGACGACAGCCGCTTCGACCCAGGCCATCGCCACGGAAAAAACCGTCACAGACAACAATCGGGATTTCACCGCCATATCCTCTCCGGATTCGAAATTCCGCGCGGAATCGCTCCGCCCGGTACCATCCATTTTCACCGGTTGGTTCTTAATTGCGACGCTTCGGAACCTTCCCGCCGGGCACCCGGGTGTTTGACGGTGCGCCGTGAATGCTGTATTGTTTCGGGACGCGATCCCATCCCGCCCCCCTCCGCTCCTCCCTTCCCGCCAAACGGGAAGGGAGGAGCGGAATATGACGAGCACGGCGAGTGGCAAGGCAGGCAGGACGTGACCGAAAAACCATGAATCCTCTCTCGGTACTGCTCGTCGAAGATAATGCCAAACTACGCGAGGCGCTTCAAACCGGGCTGGAAGCGACCGGGGAGGCGCGCACCGTGTACGCCTGCGCGAGCGGCGAAGCGGCGCTGGAGTTCCTGATCGATTCCGGTGAAAAGCACGCGGCCGGCCCGAGGGAGGCGGAGCGTTTTCCGGACATCCTTCTGCTGGACGTCCAGCTGGCAGGAAGGATGAACGGGATCCAGGCCGCGGCCGCCGTCCGCCGCGAATTCCCCCGGATGCCGGTGGTGTTCTACTCGATCCAGGACGACGACGCCTACTACCGCGATTTCCGCCGCTCGGGAATCCTCAGCCACTACGCCTACGTCCGCAAATCCAATTACCTCCTTCCGGCGATGATCCTGCCGCTGCTGCGCGACGCGGCCGCCGGAAAAAGCTTCATCGACCCGGAGATCGAAGCCCGGGTCCAGGAAGTGCGCCGCAAAGATGAAAACGATCCGCTGGCCCTGCTCGAGCCGAACGAACAGGCGGTGGCGCGGATGCTGGCGCAGGGCCTGACCAACGAGCAGATCGCGGCGCGGATGGGTTTCCGCGACAAGCGCACGATCAGCCGCACCAACGGGCAAATCTACGCCGCCTGGGGGCTGGCTACCGACGCGACCGACGAAAAGGTCGCCCGCACGCGGGCGGCGCTGATCGTCCAGGCCGGACGGCTGTATGAGTGGGATACCAAGGGGAACCGGAGGGACGTCATCGATGGGGAATGATGGGAGGGATCGGTCCCTTCGCCGCCCCTCATCGCCCGCCTCCTTTTCCCGGCGGACGCCGGAAGCGAGGCAAAGGGTAAGAAGATGACCGGCTCCTTCCTCCTCGACGGATCGCTGTTCTCCATATCCCTGTTCAACGCCATCCTGATGCTGTGGCTCGGGCTGACGGTCCTGTTCAACGCCGGGCACCGTTCTCCCGCCAGCCGGAGCGGCGCCTGGGGCTTCTGGATCGCCGCCGCCGGCCTCTGCCTCGGGGGAACCTTCTTCCTATTCCACACCATCCTGCTCGGTTTCAGCCTTTCTAAAATTCTTCCCGCGCTGCAGAATTGGTGGCGGGCTGGATGGATCACGGTCGTGGTCCTGCCCTTTTCCTGGTATGCGGCGATGCTGTGGTATGCCGGATTCTGGGAGGCGGGAGCGGAGGATCTGGCCGCGAGGCACCGGCCGTGGTTTCTCTTTTGCACGGCTTCCGTGCTGGCTTGGATCTTTCTCGCCCTCGCCGCCAACACCTTCCCGGCGGTCGGCGAGGTTTCCCGCTACGAGTTGGATCCCGCGCCGGCGAATGCCGGTTTCCCCGGAGTGATGCTGGCGTATCCGCCGTTCATCGTCCTCTACATCGCCCTGGCCTGCGACGCCCTCCGCCGGCCCGGCCCCACCGCGCGCCTGATGGGGCCGGCCGCGCGCCTGCGCGCCCGGCCCTGGTTTGCGGCCGCCTCGATCGTTTTCCTCGCGGTATGCCTGCTGGTGGGAGTCGCCGAATGGTGGGTCCTCTTGAACGCGAACACTTCGGGCGCCGGCCAATTCCTGGCCGTGCTGGGAATCCTCGATCTGGCGGTCTCAGTCCTGATCGGCCTGGCGACCCTGCTTCTCGGACAGGCGGTGGTGGCCTACGAGGTCTTCACCGGCCGCGCCTTGCCGCGGCGCGGATTGGCCCGCTACTGGCGGAACGCCGTCATTCTGGCGGCCGGCTTCGGCCTGGTGGTGGGCTGGAGTCTGGCCGGCAAGGTGACCCCGATCTACATCCTCCTGCTCGCAACGGTCATCATGACCGTGTTCTACGCCATGCTCGGTCGGCGTTCCTACACCGCGCGCGAATCTTTTTTGGAGATCCTGCGGCCTTTCGTCACCGGTCCTCGGCTGTACGATCGGCTGACCGCCGACCCCGCCGCGCCGGAGGAAGCCGGCGCGGCCGAACCGTTCCGCGCGCTGTGCGGCCGCTACCTCGGCTGTGAGCTGGCGGCGCTCGCGGCGACCGGCCCGATGGCTCCGCTGTGGGGTCCGCCGCTCACGTTTCCGGAACCGTTCGCCCTTTCCCATCCGCTGCCCGATGGGGGAACGGCGACTTCGAAGTTGACGGTGATCAACCTGGGAGGGGACCGGAGCGACCGGCTGCGTTGGGCGCTTCCGCTGTGGAGCCGGCGCGGCCCGATCGGCTTCCTGCTCCTGGGCGACAAGCGCGACGGCGGCCTCTACGCCCAGGAGGACTTCGAGATCGCCCAAGCGGCGAGCGAACGCTTTCTGGATTCCCAAACCAGTGCGGCCCTGACCCGCCGGCTGTTCGCCATCCAACGCGAGCGGCTGGTCGGCAGCCGGATCCTCGACCGCAAAACGCGGCGCGTCCTGCACGACGAAGTTCTCCCCGCCCTGCACGCCGCGCTGCTGTCGCTCAGCGGCCGCGCCGCAGGGGATCCTTCTGCGGAGAAAGCCCTGGCCGAGTTAAGCGGGATCCACCGCCGGATCTCGCAACTGCTCCTGGATACCCCCAGCGCGCCGCCTATCGAGGAGCCGGCCGGCGGGATCGTCGAATCCCTGCGGCGCCTGCTGGAAGACGAACTGCCTGAATCGTTCGAATCGGTCGAGTGGGACATCCACCCCGCCGCCGAAAAAGCAGCACGCTCCCTGCCGCCGATGTACCTGGAAGTGTGGTACTACGCCGCCCGCGAGGCGGTCCGCAACGCCGCCAAATACGGGCGCGGGGACGATGCCTCCCGGCCGCTGCACCTCACGATCCGGCTTTCCGTCGGCGAAGCCTTGGAATTAGTTGTCGAGGACGACGGCGTCGGCACCCGGGCTGCGCCGCAATCCGCCGAAGCCACCGGGCAAGGGCTTTCGCTGCACGGGACGATGATGGCCGTCGTCGGCGGCGACCTGTCCGTCAAAGCCCGCGCCGGTGGCGGGACGGCCGTTCGGCTGAGCCTTGCGTCGGGTGCGGCAAAGATCCATTAACCGGTCCCAATCGGATCCCTCGGATGTCTCCGCCAAAAAGCGGCGGATATGAACCACCGTGCCGGGGGACGGATGCCGTGTATCCGGCTTTCTGATAAGAAAGGGGATTTGCTCAGCTTCCCCCTCCTCCGCCCTCCCGTCGCTTTCCCTCGCTATCCCTCGCCGTGCTCGGGAGAGGCGCTCGGGACAGTGACGGGAGGATGGTATGAGGGGAGAAATAATTGGACGGTTTTTCGACATTTTTCAATTTGTGACTGCTCAGCCCATCCCATATCGAAGAGAAATTCTGCTCGTTTTCTTCCTCACCCCCAACCCCTCACCCCTTCCCCCTCTCCTGGCATAAGCCAGGAGAGGGGGAAGGGGACGGGGGATAGAGGTGAGGAAGGAAACAAGTCCAGAAGGCTGAGCAGATGCAAAACAGGTAGATTGAGCAAATATCAAAATAGATAATCCATATGAAAAAAGCGCCCGGGATCCTTCTGCGAATACCTTGGCAAATCCGCCCGCTTTTTGCATTTTCCGGCCTAATCCGGCCGCCCGTTTCGGAGTTATCCGGCCGGTGATTCCGGAGTTATCCGGCCGCCCGTTTCGGAGTTAT